>JAGRHX010000411.1 GCA_020444775.1 Gammaproteobacteria bacterium | reverse complement strand
TATGGCGATCTCGCCACGGTTGGCGATGAGCAGCGAGTCGAACGGCATGATGAGCAGGGCTCCTGGGGGCTGTCGGCCGATTGTTGCCGGGCGCGTCCTGGCAAAGCACGAGGCCACGACCTTGGACTCAGCGAGCGCGACCGGTATTCAATCCCGGGCAGACGTACTCCCGTGATGCGCTTGCCTTGGTCTTCGCGGGCGGAGTCGCCGCGCAGTGCTCAGACAGGAAAACGTGTGGCGATGGTCCGGGCGAAGCTTATCCGCTTTGCATCGTGGGCCGGATCGGCAATCTCGTAGAATCTGCGTACGGCGAGCGCAGCTTCATCGACGTTGCCGGTCTGCTTGATCCGTGTCTTGGCGTTGGCGTGGGACGAGTTCAGCTCCTTCAACACGAACTCGAGCTGCACGTCGAAATCGGTTTCGACACCATTGAGTCGGCCCGCGAAGGCGCGCAACGCGATGCGTCTGTCCAGTCGCCACTGGGCGATACCGATTGCGCCCTCGGCGCTATTGAATGCCTTCGGGTTCAGGCTCTCACCGGACTCCTGCATGAAGTTGCCGACCAGACCCGCGGCCTGCTCGGGGGTGAACTCACTGAGCAACCGCTCGAAAGCCCGCTGGGGCCGCGCGCCGGCCGGAACGTCGAGGTCGAGCTGCTGATCGTCGGCATCCCAGTGCAGCCAGCGGTAGCCGACGACATCGGCCATGTCGAAGTCCTGCTCCGATACCGCATCACCCTGGTTGCCACCGAGCAGTTTCACCTTGCCGCCCGCCTGGCTGACGAAGAACGCTACGTGTCCGCTCGAATTCGCGACCAGCGGTCGAGTCACGCAGAGCGCGCCGGGCGTGGGATCGGTGATCGCCGTACCCCAGTCCAGCCAGTCCCTGGCCCTGGCCGAGCGTAGGTTGCTCTGTACCACGCGTTCATTGCCGCTGGTGGCCATACAGAAGCTGACGAAGGCTGCGCACCAGGCCTTGTCGTCGGTATGGCGGTCCAGACCGACGGTTGCGAAATAGGCCTCGATCTGTGGGTTGCTGCCCTGTGGATCCTCCCTGATCCCCTTGTCGAGCTCGGCACGCGCAATGACGAACCACGGCGGCGTTTGAGCGGACGCGTCACCTCGCAATCTCAAGCTCTCGGGCAGCGCGAGAATATCCTCCGCGATCGGGGCACTCGCCGCATGCATCCGGTGCACGATCTCCGTCTCGAGCTGGGCCAGGGACCGTGGGGAGTCGTCATCCATCAGCAGATCGGCATACATGCGCTTACGTCGAGCGCCTTCCTCGTCTCCGAGCGTCGATTCCAGCTGACCCAGCACCGCCGCACCATCAGTCACAGCGCCGGTCTCCAAAAGCCCGATCGTTGCCGCAACCCCGATCACATGCGCGAGATACAGCTCTCGGCCCGTCGGAATCCGCTGCAGCGCAGCGAGCAGTGCGTCGCTGTTGCGCGCGGTCAATCGCGCCGCGCCCAGCGCCTGCAGCCACGGGGAGTCGATGTCTGTGGCCGTCAGTGACAGTGGCGGTCGGTCCGGTTCGCTGTCCGCGCCGGTCAACGCCTGCCATTGCAAGGGCGTGAATCGATAGGGACCTCGGGCGCCGGTGTCGGTATCCGGCGCGAGGTTGCGAAGGCCGCTCTGCATTTGCGCGACGAGCGCCAGATATTCCCGATTGGTGCCATAGCGCTCGGCGGCCGTGGTCAGAATCGAAAGATAGGCAATCCGATCGATGGTCTCCGGCCAGCGCAGCGATGCCTCGGGCAGCTCGGTGACGTCCGTGGCGAGCAGGAAACCCCGCTGAGGCGGGGCGCCCCGCGTGCTGGCCACCTCGACCTGCCACCAGACTTCACCTTCCACCGTCTGCTCATCGATCTTCACAAGCTGATCACGCAAATCCACTGATGGACTCTGATCGGGCGCCTGCCTCGATGGAGACTGCTTCAGATTCAGATCTTCGAGAACGATTCGATACAGCATGGCAATCGCTCCTCACGGACGTGCGTCGCAGCAAGTTGCGAGCGATGTGCCCCGTCTACTGGTCGGGGCACATCGGTCCGGGTGTCGCTTTCAGACAATCCAAGAGCTCGATGGTCACCTGTTGCTTGTCCATGGTGTCGATCCCGAAGTGTTCGTGAGCCCTGGCAAGCGCGGCACGAAGCGTTGCGTCGAAGGTGATCGGCTTTGGCGTGGAGAAGCTCGACGCGGCGCGGCGTTCGAGGGTGGTGACCAGCGCGCCCACCAGGCCCGAATCGGGTTGTGAGAAACCGCTGCTCTTGAAACTGTATCTGAATCGCTCGAGTGCGTTCTGGAAGGGCGCGGTGCAGTTGCCGACGCCAATGAGCTGCGTCCATTCGGTGACGTCGAGCTCCCCGTTCCTGTTCGAGACCAGCTCGGGCGTACTGCTGCTGTCGCTTGCCTCGAAGCGCCGGATGGCCTGCCGGGTCTTGCTGCCAAAATCGCCGTCGGCGGTCACGCACAGCGCACGTTGAACGCTCTTTGCCTGCTCCAAGCGCATCGCGCACTCCGCACCGATGCACCTCAAAGGACGGTCGTCCTGACGGCGTGCGGCGGAGCTGGTTATGGCCTGGGTAGCGAGGTTCTCCAGGGACGCACGAGTCTGCGCCAGGGCCTCGGCCCGTGCGCGCTCGGTCATCGCGGATCGCTCCTCGAGGGAGGGGATCTGGCGCAGCGCCGGTCGCGGCCCCAGAGCATCGGGATCCTTGTCCCTGTCCGCAACGAAGTCGGTGGTCGACACCGCCCGGTTGACCTGGGTCTCGATCGACACGGGCAAGCACAGGGAAAGATAGCCCTGGATGGCACTGACCGCGGCGCTTCGCGTGACGTACGGGTCGTTGGCGCCCTGATGACGCTCGTTCAACGCTTGCCTGTAGGCGCTCTGGCTACGCTCGACGAGCTGGCGGATTGCGGATGGCTCGATCTGATAGAGCAGCCCCTTCGAGTAGTTCTCGATGCCCTGGTTGACCAGCCCGAACGCCGCCGCCGTGGTCGCGATCGCCTTGGCGGACACGCTGGCCAATCCCATGACCGCCGCGGTGGACGCTCCAAGCAGGGATACCTGTGCGTTCGCGGTGCGCAACTTGCGGTCGGCCCAGAAGATGGCGCCCATGTAGCGCTCACACTGCTCGTCGACCACATTCAGCCCGGCGCCGACGATCAGCCACCAGTCCTCGCTGTCCTTGTCCGGCAGTCTGCTGAGCCCCGCGCGGCTGGCAAAGGCCATCAGCACCTTCTGCTCGCTGCTCGCGCTGGCGACGTCATCGGCATTGGCAAGATCCGGGAGCACCAAGGCCGGACCACGAAGCATCTCGCGCTCGGGTGCTACGGCGCAGCCGCTCAGGACGAGTACCACAAGGCCCAGCATACCGTTTCGAATCGTTGTCATCGCTTGTACTGCCAGGAACGAGGATGTGGAGGTTGGCGGCATCGATGCCCTTCCGTACCCGACCGGCGGCTGTCCACGGTCCACCATGGAAAGCGCCAGTCAATCGGCACCATCGGCAGCAGCGGCCGTGATGGGCACGACTTGCATGGGGTTACCGGAAATGTCCGCAGGACAGCGTCCCATGACGGCGACCACGCTCGTCGGGAGTCGGAATGTCCCTGTTGAGACCAGACCTCAATTGCCCGTTTTTCCATGAGCTTAGACCTATGACTTCATGCATTGCAAGAATATGCGTTCAGCAAGCTGCGGGTGTCGGTGGAGGGTCAGAGCGGACCCGCAATCAATGTCTGGGGCATACAGCCCCTGCAAGAGGCAGGGCGCTTGCCATGCTTTTGCAGGGGCTGGATGCCGATGGACCGATCCGACCGGACGGTTTCAACAGTCGCCCGCGTGCCGGACGAGCACCGGTAGCAATTGCTATGCTGCGAAAGCGACGCTTGTCACTGGGGTGTGACAGGAGCGCGTTCAGGAGAGTCGTCTCATGCAGTCAAATCCATTGCGAACCGCTCTAGATGCCGGAAGGCTGCAGATCGGCACCTGGGTCAACCTGGTCCACGCGCGTGGCATCCTGCCGCTGCTCAAGGCTGCAGGGCTCGATTTTGCACGCGTGGACATGGAGCACACCGGCGTCTCAATAGAGACCATCGCCGATCTGGCGCTGCTGTCCAGGGCGCTCGAGTTCCCGATCCAGGTACGTCCGCCCAAGGCCAACCGCGAATGGATCACCCGATTGCTCGATATGGGTGTATGGAACCTGCATTGCCCGCAGGTCGAGAATGCTGCCCACGCTCGTGAGATCGTTGCCGCTTCCAGATACGCGCCGATGGGGCTGCGTGGAAACGGCGGGCTCAATCCCTCGACCGACTACCAGGCATCGACCAACGCGGCGGAGCGACGCGTATTCGCCAATCGGCAGGTGCACGTCACGGTGATGTTCGAGACCGAGGCGGCGTTTGCCGATCTCGAAGAGATCGCAGCGATGGACGGGATCGATGCGTTGACACTGGGGCCGGCCGACCTGGCCCAGGATCTGGGTGTGCTGGGTACACCTGAGCAGGCGCGGGTGCTGGACGAACGGCGTGACCAGGTCCTGGCGGCCGCTCGACGCCATGGCAAGCAATGCTCGATGCTGGTGGGTAGCACCGAGCAGGCACGTCAGTGGAAACAGGCGGGCGTGCTGTTGCTCGCATACTCGAGTGATGTCGAGACGCTCAAGCGGGGTTACGAGTCGGCGCTGAGCGAGATTCGCGGCTGAACGCCGGCCCTGCCGCGGTCGGGCACGGCGCTGCGCGCGAGGCCAGCGCGCATGACGGCCGGTGCACCCGGGTGGGGCGCTGCCCACCCGGGCGGACAGCGCTTATTTGAAGCGCACCGTTGCCAGCTCCACCTCGGTGTTGGTCTGTATCGAGGGTATGTAGTCGATACGCTTGCCGACTCGTGTGTAGCCGACCATGTGGAAGAGGTTGACATCGGCCACGACCACCTCGTAGAGGCGTCTGAAGACCTCCTGCCAGAGCGCGACCCGCTCGGGGCCGACCGGCATCGCGGTGGCCTTGGCCACCAGCGCATCCGTCTCCGGATCGCAGATGGTGGACTGATCGCCCTCGCAACCGTACTTGGTGTAGACGGTGAACACCGCGTCGCCGTTGTTGTTGTCGTGCTGGTCCTGGAACAGCAGCGGGCCGCGGTCGGGGTCGAAGGGCTTGCTGTTCATGTCGCTGTGCTGGGCTTGCTCCAGGCAACGCAGCTTCACGTTGAAGCCGACCGCGGTGAAGTAGGCCAGTGCCGCCTCCTGGGCTTCCTGGGCGCCCGGCCATTGTCCGATACGGCAGACGAGCTGCAGCTCGGTGTCGACCGGCACGCCGTCCGCCCTGGCCTCGGCGATCAGCTGTCTGGCCTTTTCCGGATCGTAGGGCCAGACTCGTTCGTCGATCTCGTGGTTGTGACCGGAGATGCTCGGCACGACGAGCTGGGTGGCGTACAGCACGTCCTTGGAGAAGACCGAGCCGCGCATCGCCTCACGGTCCAGCGCGTAGTTGAGCGCCAGCCGAATGCGCCTATCGTTCAGGGGCGGCACCTTGGCCTCGATCCGCAGACGTGAGGTCTCGGAGTTCAGGTAGCTGAAATCCATGTGCGGATCATTGGCGTCTTGAGCGGCGATGTTCGGCGCGATGTCGGCCTCGCCATTGGCCACCATCGCGGCGCGCACGGCCGATTCCGAGCGGAAGATGAAGCGGGCACGTTCGACCTCCGGCTTCGGTCCCCAGTAGTCGTCGTCGCGGACCAGGACGATGTCGGTGCCGGTGGTGAAGCTGTCGAATCTGTAGGGGCCGGTGCCGATGGCCTTGCTGACCTGCAGCTTGTCGAAGGGCTCGTTGGGTGAGGTGATGGCCATGATGCCCATGCGCACCGGCAGGATGGGCGCCGGCATGTCCAGGGCGATGTCTACGGTGTGCTCGTCGACGACCTTGCCGCTGATGTTCTTCAGTCCTGACTTGCTCTTGTTCTCGCAGAACAGATCCGGGCTGTGGTAGGTGCGGTCAATCGCCTTGACGACCGCTTCGGCGTCGAATGGGGCGCCGTCGTGGAATCTGACGCCCTTGCGTAGATGAAAGCGCCAGGTGCGGTCGTCCATACGCTCCCACGAGGTGGCCAGCCACGGGGTGACCGAGCCGTCCTTGGGGTCGATACGGGTCAGTGATTCTCCGATGTTGGTGCGCAGCACGCGACCGTTGGTCGAGCGCATGGTGTTGCAGATGTCGAAATCCGAAAGCTCCTCGGTGAGCACGACGGTGATTGATCTGTCCTCGGCGGCCATCAGGCCACTCGTCGCGAGCAGCGCGGACAGAACGATGCCCGCCCGAGCCAGTAGCCCCAGCAGTCCACGACTCGACCTATCGATTCCTCGCATCTCGATTCCCTCCTCATCCTCTTGCGGTCAGACCGCAAGCCGAAGCCTGCGGCGTCAGCTATTACGTTCCCAGCGCGTGACGAATGCAAATCAGGGTGAGGCGAGCGGCGCGAGGCCGGGTCGGTGCGTGCTACGTCGTGTGACTACGAGCTGGCTCTGACCGTCTCGAAGCACTCACAATGGTCCGGACACGCGGCACGCGATCGCTACCGAGCGGCGTTCGCAGCAGGCAGCCGGCGGTTTCCGGCATGTCAGGGTGACGGCGTGTCCTGAACAAGCACTACAAGACGCCAAACGAGGAGCATCCAGCATGAGACTTGCAGGAAAAGTCGCCATCATCAGTGGCGCAGCATCCGGCATGGGAGCCGCCACCGCGCGCTTGTTCGCGCGGGAGGGCGCCAGGGTCGTGATAGCGGATCGTCTCGCCGAACAGGGTCGGGCGGTCGCCGAGTCTATCGGTGACGCGGCCCGTTTCGAAACACTGGACGTGACCGACGAGGACAACTGGGCGGCGGTGGTGGCGGCCACCCGACAGCACTTCGGCAAGCTCGATGTGCTGGTCAACAACGCGGGGATCTCGGGCAGCGCCGAGCAGGACCTCTACAGCACCGAAGCCTGGCACCGCATCATGGCGGTCAATGCCACGGGCGTGTTCTACGGCACCAAGCACGCCGTGTCGGCCATGATCGACAATGGCGGCGGCTCCATCGTCAATCTGTCCTCGATTGCCGGGATCATCGGCAGCGAAGGGATCCACATGGCCTACAACGCCTCCAAGGCGGCCGTTCGGCTGATGACCAAGTCGACCGCGGTGCAGCATGCGCAGCAGAACATTCGGGCGAACTCGGTCCACCCGGGTGTGATGCCGGCAATGCTCACCTCGGGTCGCACCGCCGACCCGGAAGTCCGCGCCAAACGGATGAACGTGATCCCGATGCGCAGGCCCGGTGAGGTCGACGAGGTGGCGTACGCGATCCTGTTCCTCGCCAGCGACGAGTCCTCCTACATCACCGGCTCGGAGATCCATGTCGACGGCGGCGCCATCGCCATCTGAGCGCGCCAAACCGCCTGCATGGCCCGATCCTTGTGAGTCGGCAATCGAAGTCCTCCGCGCGAGCCGCAAGTGGGCTGAATCCGGGCATCAGCTGGCTCGAGCGGGGGACTTGGGAGCGTCGGTCGATGGACAGACAGAAGATGTCCGACAAGGCCGGCGCACGAAGCGACGGTCTGAATGGCCGCCGGGGATGACGGTCGACGGCGTGCTTTTGGATTCGCAAGCTCGTCGTTCGCCTTGGGATTGACGTCGGCATTGGCGTCGTCGTCGCGCCAGGCGACGCTGCCACGTGCTCTTCGTGACGCTTGACCTGTGTGGTCTCGCTGCGGGCTATCGGTCCACTCGCGTGGGAGTCGCGGTCAATACCGGCGGCAAGGTGGCGCAAGGGCCGGTCGCAGCGCTGCTCAATCGCCTGGGCCTGCGGTCCGGCCCCGTCGTCGATCTACTCTCGAACACCCTCACTTCGACTACAGCTCCCACTCGAGCACATGTCTGGCTGCGGCGGTACTCACTGAGTCGACACCAGATGGTCCCTCCGTCGTGTCTGACATCGTACGAGTCGAGGAGGCTGAGCATGTCGACGCACGCCCAGCGCCTGCTGGGTGAGCATTCCGTTTCCGGACTGGCCGCACTACCGATACGCTGGAGTCCGTTTCGAGATACCGCGTTCTCGTCACCCCGTAGCGCTGAGCTGCACATGCGCGACCAAGGGCCACCTACTCGAGGCTCTTGTGCGCTGATGGGTTTTCAGTATGCTTCAGCGGCCACGTCGGATCGGGGCGCGGCTCGCAGACGCGCAACCGATGCTTCCATCGCACCCACGGTGCGTCACCCCTGTTGACACATTCCGGATCGAGGAGAACGAGAGATGATTGCCACCGGTCAAACGCTCCCAGCAGGCAAACTCATGGAATCGACGAGTTTCGACGAAGGGACTGGATGCCCCATCGCGCCGCAGGAGGTGGATGTCATCAGTGCATCAAAGGATAAGAAGATCGTCATCTTTGGTCTTCCCGGTGCCTACACGCCTACCTGCTCCGCAAAGCACGTGCCGTCATTCATCCACAATGCCGATGCATTGCGAGCCAAGGGTGTTGACGAAGTCTGGTGCGTGACCACGAACGACGCATTCGTCATGGCAGCCTGGGGCAAGCAGCTCAAGGTCGATGGCAAGGTGCGGATGCTCGCGGACGGCAGTGCGCAGTATGTCAAGCTGCTGGGGCTCGACCTCGACCTCACCGCTCGTGGCATGGGCGTTCGCTCCAATCGCTATGCAATGATCGTCGATCACGGTGTGGTCAAGGGTGTCTATGTCGAAGAGCCAGGCAAGTTCGACGTGTCGTCAGCCGAAGCCGTGCTGAAGCATCTTTGAGCTTGGAGTCGATGGCAGACGGGGACGTTTCACAGCGCAGAGGCGGCTAGCCGAGCTGAGCGGTCCACAAGCGTGCCTCGTCTGCCATTGCGGGACCGGTCCGGATACACGTTGGTCAAACCGGCGCCGAGCACGTCTGGCGCTGCTGGGCGATCCGGCCGATGGTCGCTTCGTCTCCGGCATCCTTGAGCCCGGCATC
>JAGRHX010000410.1:1388-2230 GCA_020444775.1 Gammaproteobacteria bacterium | reverse complement strand
CGGCTCGAAGCCCAGGCCGCCCGTCTGGGCTGGGCGCGAATGCACGAGCGCCTGCGGCTCGTCGATCCGGTGACCGCGGCACGTATCGAGCCGGGTGATCCACAACGGATCCAACGTGCCCTGGAGGTGTACGAGCTGACCGGGCAACCGCTCTCGACCCTACAGGGGCGACGGCGTATGCGGTCGTCGGACTGGCGATACTGCAAACTGGCCTTGATGCCGGGTGACCGCGCGTGGTTGCATCGGCGCATCGCCATCCGCTTCGAGCGGATGATCGAGCAGGGTTTGATCGACGAGGTGCGTAGGCTGTTGGAGCTGCCCGGCATGAGTGTTTCGTTGCCCGCCATGCGTGCGGTAGGTTACCGGCAGGTAATCGGGCATCTGCGCGGCGAGATGGGTCTGGAGGAGATGACCGAACGCGCTGTGATCGCGACCCGTCAGCTCGCGCGTCGTCAGCTGACCTGGCTGCGTGGCGAGACCGACCTCGAGGTTCTGGACCCGTGCCGGTCGGAACTCCAGTGCCATGTGCTGGCCAGACTTGCGGCCGAGCTGGAGGCGCAGCGCTGAGGACCTGGCGCGATGCCAAGGGGACCCCCAAGGGGACCGCTTGGGGACCGCGTGCGGACCGCTTGGGCGCCGCAACACGGGTGCTGGATGGGCGCCCGCCCGATAGCGGGCATCGCGCGCTCTCGGCCGCGACGAAGATCAATCCAGCGCGCACGGCGCCGCGTTAGAATGCACGCGATGGTGGCTGCAATCGGGTTGCACAGGCACTGCAATGGATCGGGCATGGACCGACGCGTGCGATTTCGGAGCTTGGCCTATGCTGATGATCCCGTCGC
>JAGRHX010000410.1:0-1357 GCA_020444775.1 Gammaproteobacteria bacterium | reverse complement strand
TGCGCGGCGATGGCGGTCAGGGGTACAGCGTCGGCGCGTCGCGCCGATTACCATCACATCCCTGTTTCGACGTCGCTGTTTGGACATCCATGTTTCGTGTCCCGTTCTCGTGTTCCATGCCGCGTGTGGCATGGCGCGCCCGATCTGCCCGAACCAGCCGACGCGGGGCTGCCGTCGGTGACAGGCGGAATCGACCCCAGCAAGGGATGAGCCGGGAAGTGCTTTCATCCCTATACAGAAAGGAGAATAACGATGAGCAAGGGCCAGTCTTTACAGGACCCTTTCCTCAACACGCTGCGTAGAGAGCGTATTCCCGTGTCCATCTTCCTGGTCAACGGCATCAAGCTGCAGGGGCAGATCGAGTCCTTCGACCAGTTCGTGGTGTTGCTGCGCAACTCGGTCAGTCAGATGGTCTACAAGCACGCCATTTCGACCATCGTCCCGTCCCGCAACGTGAAGCTGCCGCGCCCCGACGAGGACGAGCGTGACGGCCCCACCGAAGGCGGGCGTGGTGAAGGTGGTCGCGGCGAGGGCGGACGTGGTGATGGCGGTCGTGGCGAGGGCCCGCGTGGCGAAGGCGGTCGCGACTGACGGCGCCGGCGGCGCGCATCCTGAGCCGGACCGGCTCGAGCCGGTCCGTCCGGCGTCGGCGTCGGCGCTGTCAGCGCTTCGGGACCTGCGCGCGTCAAGCGGGCATCGACCGGGTTTCGACCGGGCGCCGGGCGTCGGACAATTGCCGCAGGGCGCGGTGGCTGGCGGATGCCGGATGCGGCTGCGCGCCGTGTCCGTTTCCAGCCGCCGGCGCACGCCGCGGGTCTTTGCGTGGGTTCGTCTACCTGTAGGGTCAGGTCCAGGGGGTCGTCATTCAAGTCAATGAGCCACTCGCGCATCGCGCGCTGTTCGAGGTGTCCACGTCACGGGCGACGGGTGAACGGGCCGTGCTCGTGCAGGTCGATTCGCCTATGCTGGATGCCGAGGAGAGCTTTCAGGAGTTCTCCGAGCTGGCTGCCTCGGCCGGTGTAGAGACCGTCGCCAGGGTGCGCGGCGCCTACCGCAGTCCCGACGCGCGCTACTTCCTCGGGTCGGGCAAGGCCGAGGAGGTCAAGCGCGTGGTCGCCGAGCAGAGCGCGGAGGTGTGCATCGTCAATCACATCCTGACACCTGCCCAGGAGCGAAATCTCGAGCGCCTGCTGGAATGCCGCGTGATAGACCGCGTAGGGCTGATCCTGGACATCTTCGCGCAGCGCGCGCAGACCCACGAAGGCAAGCTGCAGGTCGAGCTCGCGCAGCTCAAGCACATGTCCACGCGCCTGGTGCGCGGCTGGACCCACCTGGAGCGGCAGAAGGGCGGTATCGG
>JAGRHX010000409.1 GCA_020444775.1 Gammaproteobacteria bacterium | reverse complement strand
CGTCGAGGAAGATGGTCCCGCCGTCGGCCTGCTCGAACTTGCCCTTGCGCCCCTTGCGGTCAGCGCCCGTGAACGAGCCGGCCTCGTAGCCGAACAGCTCGCTCTCGACCAGCGATGCCGGCAGCGCCGCCGCGTTCACGGTTACCAGGGGACCCGCGTGGCGCGGGCTCAGACGATGCAGCGCCTGCGCGACCAGCTCCTTGCCGGTGCCGCTGTCGCCCTGTACCAGCACCGGGATGTCCAGCGGCGCGATCTTGCGGATCTGCTCCTTCACCGCTCGGATCGCGAAGCTGTCGCCGACGATCGCCTCCAGCACCTCGTCGCCCTTGCGCTGCGCTTCGGACTCCCGGCGATAGCTCTCGATTTCACGCTCCAGCGCGTTGATCCGCTGCGAGAGCATCTCGACCTGCTCCGGCCCCTTGAACATGATGCGACCGATCGCGCCGACGATCTCACCATCGTGCCGGATTGGATGTCTCGACACGACACGTTCATAGCCCTTGAACCGTTGCAGGCGCCCGACCTCCGCGACGCCGGTTCTCACCACCTGATGCAAACGGGTGTTCGGGATCACGTCACGCACGGCGCGACCGACGCTGCCACCCGGCTCAAGACCCAGATACTGCTCGTGGGTCGGCGACAGCCAGGCGACCTTGCCCGCGGCATCGACCACGTTCAGGGCCTCGAACGGATCGGCGAGGATGTGATGGAGGATGTCATAGGCGAAATCGACGCTGAGAAAGAATTGCAGCACGGTCTCGTCGGCAACTTCGCTGAAGACCAGCAGCGTGCCCTCGTCGATGGCCGTGGCGAGGGCCATCAGGCGCGCATCTTGCGATGGCAGCGGCATGAGCCGCCGGCGACGCACCCGCTGCAGCCACGCGGGGTCGCGGGCGAGCGCCTGCAGCCCCGCGTCCGTGCCGCTGCCGAGCGCGCAAATGACCTCGCCCGACGCATCGACGACAATCAAACCACGTAGTCCGTCTGTAGCCACCGGCATTGCTTCGCATCACAACCTGTATTCAACACGGACAACGATAGCAGACACATGTCCACCGCGTGAACACTCCAAGGGAGCGAGACCAGCATGAGCGACGAGTACGAAGACATCCTCTACACGGTCGAGGGCGGCATCGCGACCATCACCATCAATCGGCCGGACAAGCTCAATGCCGTCACCGCGCTGTCGCTGCAGGAGATCGAATCCGCCTTCGATGCCGCCGGCAAGGACCCGAGCGTCGGGGTCGTGGTGCTGACCGGCGCGGGCGATCGGGCGTTCTGCGCCGGCGCTGACGTCTCCTGGCAACGCCAGGGCAAGATGGGTCGCACCGGCACCGCGATGTACTCGCCCCCGTACATGATGATCGTGCGCTGCCCCAAGCCGGTCATCGCCCGGGTCAACGGCTACGCGATCGGCGGTGGCAACCACTTCGCCTATTTCTGCGATTTCACCATCGCCGCCGAGCACGCGGTGTTCGGCCAGAGCGAGCCGCGTGTCGCCTACCCCGCGGGTGGACCGGTGGTGAACTACGTGGCGCGCATCGTCGGCCACAAGCGGGCCCGCGAGCTGTGGATGCTGGGCCGTCGCTATAGCGCCCGGGAGATGTACGAGTGGGGTCTGGTCAACGCCGTGGTGCCGAAGGAGAAGCTGGACGAAGAGGTCGCGCGCTGGTGCGACGAGCTGCTCGCGGTCTCGCCCACCTGTTTGAAGATCTACAAGGCCTCGTTCATCGAGGAATTCGAGGACCTGCTGGGCCAGGCCGATCTACTGCGCCGCTGGCTGATTCCGGCTGATTTCTGGGAGACCGAGCAGAAAGAAGGGACGACGGCCTTCCTGGAGAAGCGCAAGGCCGATTACTCGCGATTCCGCCAGGCCGCGCCGCAACCGACATCATCCGAAGGCACCGGGAACGATTGAGCGCGGTTCCGCCTGACGGCTCTCGCCGCTCAGCGCTGCGGGTCGGTATCTCGGTTCTTCGCGAACTTCGGATAGAGATTGACGTAGCCGAGCTCGACCCGGCGGGCGGCGTGCTTCCTCGCCACCTCGCGCGGCATCGGCGTGAAGCCGTGTCCCTCGACCAGGCGTTGCATGAACGCGGCCCGCGCGGTCACCGCGATCGCATCGTGCAGCGCCTGCTCGTCCCAGCCCGCGTCGAACACCGCGTCCGCGTCGGCCTGGGTCATCGCCCCGGGCGTCACCGCGAGCTTGCGCACGAAGGCCAGCAACGCTCTCAGCTTCGGCTCGACCGGCGCCGCTTCGAGGTCCGCCAACAGCTTGTCGAGCAAGCCGGCCTCGATGCCCCAGGCATAGGCGACCTCGGAATGCGCGACATAGACGAACTCGCAGCCAGCGGCGCCGGCGGCAAAGGCGAGGATCAGCTCGCGCTCGGCCTGACTCAGCGCCGAAGGGCCGTTCATCATCACCTCGCTCATCTGCGACCACAGGCCATAGAGCTCGGGATGAGCATTGAACACCACGGGCGGACCGGCGTTGGCTGGCAATGATTTGAAGAACGGCATGGCTGTCTGGCCCTCATGATGCGCGCGTCCAGCGTGCCTTGCCGGGCTCGAATGTTCAATCCGGCGTCACCGCCGAACGCCGCCTGCCGACCGAAAAACGCGCGACGCGTCGGTCGTATCGATCCGCGACACCTGTGCGAACACCGGGGCGAACCGCTAGCAGTGGGCCCTCTCGGCGTCGGCTGGCAGCGTGTAGTCGATTCCCCTATTCTTGCCGCGATACCTACTTCGGAGTGAAGACAGTGGCCGATCCGTCACTTTGCCTGCTCGGTGCCCGCGAGCTCCACGCGCTGATGACCCGCAAAGAGGTGTCGGCCAGCGAGGTCATGCAAGCGCATCTTGCGCAGATCGAGCGTGTCAATCCACGGGTCAACGCCATCGTCACCCTGCGCGCCGATCTGGCGGAGCAAGGCGCGCAGGCCGCGGACGAAGCGCTTGCGCGGGGCACACCGCCCGGTCCACTGCACGGTCTGCCAATCGCCATCAAGGATCTGATGCCGGTGCGCGGCATGCGCACCACCCAAGGCTCGCCGATCCATGCCAACGACGTGCCGGACGCGGACGGCATCCTGGTCGAGCGGCTGCGCGCCGCGGGCGCTGTCATCATCGGCAAGACCAACACACCGGAGTTCGGTGCCGGCTCGCATACCTTCAATGCCGTGTTTGGCGCGACGCTCAATCCCTGGGACACCTCGAAGACCGCCGGCGGCAGCAGCGGCGGCGCGGCGGTGGCGCTGGCCAGTCGGATGCTACCGTTGGCCGATGGCAGCGATCTGGGCGGCTCGTTGCGCAACCCCGCCAATTTCAACAACGTGGTCGGCTTCAGGCCTTCACCCGGGCGCGTGCCGACGACCGCGCCGTTGGCCTGGAGCCCGCTGTCGGTGGTCGGCCCGATGGCACGCAACGTCGGCGACCTCGCGCTGATGCTGAGTGCGATTGCCGGGCCCGATGACCGCTCACCGATCGCCATCGAGCAACCAGGCACGCTGTTTGCTGGCGATCTGCAGCGCGACTTCAAGGGTACGCGTATTGCCTGGCTGGGCGATCTGGGCGGACTGCCGCTGGATCCGCGGGTTCGTCGGATCATCGAGGCGACGCTGCCGGTGTTCGAGAGCGTGGGCTGTAGTGTCGAGGCCGATCGACCCGACTTCGCCGGCGCGGACGAAGCCTTCAAGACCCTGCGCGCCTGGGGCTCGGCCTATCGTCACGCCGAGCGCTATCGAGATCATCGAGACCTGCTGAAGGCCACCCTGGTACGCGAGATCGAGGACGGCCAGCGCCTGAGCGGCGCCGACGTCAGCCGTGCCGAGGGTCTGCGCTCGGCGTACTACGCCCGTGTACGTGACTTCCTGCAGCGCTATGAGTTCATGGTTCTGCCAGTCAATCAGGTGCCGCCGTTTCCGGTCGACATCGAGTACCCGACCGAAATCGATGGCGTGGCGATGGGCTCGTACATCGACTGGATGCGCTCGTGCTACTACATCTCGGCGCTGGGCCTGCCGGCCATCTCGGTGCCGGCCGGCTGGACACCGGAAGGGCTGCCGGTGGGTGTGCAGATCGTCGGCCGCCATCACGATGACCTGGGTGTGCTACAGCTCGCGCAGGTCTTCGAAAGCGCGACCGCACACGCCACCCGTCTGCCGCCGGTCCTCGATTGACCGATGATGAACGCGTCCGGCCGCTGAGCGACGTCACTCGAAGGAGACCATCATGGCTCGCCATTACGAGTTCCTGCAGGTGGAGGTCAGCGAGAGGGTGGCCTTCGTCACCATCGATGCGCCGCCCTTGAATGTCATCACCGTACCGCTGCTCACCGAGTTGGACACGCTCTCCTCGGCGCTGAAGGCCGATCCGGATCTGCTGGTCGTGGTGCTGCGCAGCGCCAACCCCGACTTCTTCCTCGCCCATTTCGACGTCAGCGCGATCCTCGAGCGTCGCGTCGACTTCGAGCCGCAGCGCGACGCCGCGCTCAAGCCCTTCCATCTGCTGTGCGAACGTTTCAGGACCATGAACAAGGTCGTGATCGCGCAAATCGAAGGTCGTGTGGGCGGCGGTGGCAGCGAGCTGTGCGCGTCGGTGGACATGCGTTTCGGCGTACGCGGCAAGACCCTCATCAACCAGATGGAGGTGCCGCTGGGGATCCTGCCGGGCGGCTCCGGCACCCAGCGTCTGCCACGACTGATGGGTCGAGGCCGTGCCCTGGAGGTGATCCTCGGCGGTGACGATCTGGACGCCGAGACGGCCGAGCGCTGGGGCTATCTCAATCGCATCTTCGAGGCAGACGAGATAGGTCCCTTCGTGGAGCGATTGGCGCGACGCATCGCGAGCTTTCCGGCGCCCGCGGTGCGGCTTGCCAAGGAGAGCGTGAACGCGAGCGACCGGCCGCTCATCGAGGGTCTGTACGAGGAGGCCTATCTGTTCGAGCAGCTGTTGCGTACCGACGGCGCCCGACGCAACATGACGCGCTTTCTGCAGATCGGTGGCCAGACTCGCGAAGGTGAGCTCCGCATGGGCGATCTCTGCCGGCAGCTCGGCGAGGACGACGGTTCATGAGCATGCGGCGCGCTTCGCCTCATGCTCGTTCAAATTGCTATCGATGCGAAACCGCATCGGGGAGCAGACCATCATGACCGGCATGCTCGATGGCAAGGTCGCCTTGATCACCGGCGGCGGTGGCGGCATCGGCCGTGCCACCGCCTTGACCTTCGCGCGCGAAGGCGCGCAGGTGGTGGTCGCCGACATCGACGCCGAAGCGGTGAACGAGACCGCCCGCCTGCTCCGGGATACCGGCGCACAAGCGACCGCCGTGGTCGCAGACATGGCCAGCGCCGATGACATCGAATCGATGGTCGCGGCCACGATCGCCGCCTACGGTCGCCTTGACTGCGCCTTCAACAACGCGGGCCTCACCGGATCCCAGGTCGGCGCCGGCGGCAAGCTGACCGCGCAATGGAGCGAGGAATCCTTCGACCGCATCGTCCAGGTGAACCTCAAGGGCGTCTGGCTGTGCATGAAGGCCGAGATCGACCGGATGCTCGCCCAGGGCGCGGGCTCGATCGTCAACACCGCCTCGCTGGCCGGCCTCAGCGGCTTCAGGACCACGGCCGGCTACGCGGCCAGCAAGCACGGCATCGTCGGTCTGACCAAGACCGCGGCCATCGAGTACGCACCGACCATTCGCGTCAACTGCGTCTGCCCCGGCTTCATCGACACGGACATGCTGCGTGACACGATGCTGCGTCGCGGCCCGGACATCCTCGCCCGAATCCCATTTGGCGAGCTGGGTCACGCAGCCGACATCGCGGAGATGGTCTGTTGGTTGTCCTCGGACCGCGCCCGCTACGTAAGCGGCGCGACGCACACGGTCGATGGCGCCTACATGGCCGGCTAGGACTGCACACGAGCACCCACTGCTGGCACAACGGTTTCGAGGACGAACAGATGGAATTCGGTTTCAGCATGCGCGGGCAGTATCCCGTCGGCACGGACATGCAGCAGAGCTTTGCCAAGGCCTGCGAGCTGGCACGCACCGCCGACCGGCTCGGCTACAGCTATCTGAGCAAGGGCCAGCATTATTCGAGCACGCCCTTGCAGGCCCTGCAGCAGGTGCCGTTCCTGTCACGCATCATGGCCGAGGCGCCGAACATCAAGCTGGTCACCGGTGTGGTGCTATTGCCGCTGCACAAGCCGCTCGATATCGCCGAGCAGCTGGCCACGCTGGATGTGATGTCCGGTGGTCGGCTGGTGTTCGGCTCCGGCATCGGCTATCGGGACGTCGAGTTCAAGGCTTTCGGCACTGTATCCAAGGACCGCGGCCGTCGCTTCGAGGAGAATCTGACCGCGATCCGTCGGCTCTGGACCGAGCCCTCGGTGACCATGAAGGGCACGCACTTCGAGCTCGACGAGGCCTCGTGCTCGGTCATGCCGGTGCAAAAGCCCACGCCGCCGTTCTGGGTCGGCGCCAACGTCGATGCCGGTGTGCGCCGCGCCGCGCGCATGGCCGACGCCTGGATGATCAACCCACACCAGCACGTCGACACCATCGAGCGTCAGCTCGGCGTCTATCGCGAAGCGCTGGCCGCCCACGGCAAGCCGGAGCCGGCGGCCCTGCCGATGATGCGTGAATGCTTCGTTGCCGAGACCGACGAGAAGGCCTTCCGCCTCGCCCGCCCCTATCTGGAAGCCAAGTACAAGTCCTACCACGAGTGGGGCCAGGACAAGTCGATGGCCAAGGGTGACGACAATCTGGACCTGCCCTTCGAGGAGCTGGCCGAGGGACGCTTCCTGCTGGGTTCGCCCGAGCGTGTCGCCGAGCAGATCCTCGGCTACCGCGAACGCCTGGGCGTCAGCGTCATCATCCCGTCCTTCCAATCGGTGGGCACGCCGCACGAGCAGGTGCTGGACGCGCTGCATCTGTTCGCGGAATCCGTGATGCCGAAGGTGCGCGCCGCGATTTGAGACGACGTCTCATCAGATGCCTCATCAAACGCGAAACGCACCAAACAGCCTCATCTCCATGCGTCCAGAAAGGCCTGCATGGCTTCGATAACCCTCGCCGGCGCGCTCACGTGCGGTAGATGACCAACCGCATCGATGACCGCAAGCTGGCTGTCGGGAATGTGTTGGTGCAGATAGTCGGCCACGGCACGTGGCACCGCAACATCCTCACGGGTCTGGACGATCAGCGTTGGCTGGATCACACGCTCGAGCAGCTCGCGATGATCGGACTGGAAGATCGCGCATAGCGTGGTCAGCGCATGGTCGGGGCGTATGGACCTGAGGCACTCCGCGAACGCTTGTGCCAGGCTCGGACGTCGCGGGTTGTCCATGGCCACCGACGCGAAGGCCCCGACCCAGGCGTGATAGTCCTGCATCACCGCGGAGTAGGTGGCATCGAGATCCGCGCGGGTGAATCCACCGACATAGCCATCGTCATCACGGTAACGTGGCGAAGCGCCAATGAGCACCAGACGCGAGAACAGCTCCGGTCGGTCCACCGCGGCGATGAGACCGATCATGGCACCGACCGAATGCCCGACCATGATCGCATCGCGCACCGCCAATGCGTCGCAGACCTCGATCAGATCGCGCGAGTAAGCGGGCAAGGAGAGATAACGGTATTGCACGAAGGCAGCTGGATCCGATCCACCAGCGCCGACATTGTCGAGCAGCACCTGGCGAAAATCCGCGGCAAAGGCCGCCGCCACCTCTGACCACACTCGCAGGTCCGTGCCGAAGCCATGCACGAACACCATGGTCGCGCCCGCCTCCTTGTTGCCGGCAACGGTGACATTGTTGCGAATGAGCGGATCGTTCAATGCCGTCATGCTCCACGCAAGGTGCTCGTACAGACTGCCCTCCGACAATGCACCCGTATGCTTCGCTCGCACTGTTGCGCAGCGCGTTCACGACATTTGCATTGCTCGCTCGAACACGCACTGATTATGCCAGAATGAGCAACGACTGCGGGCAGCCCGCCAGCGCCACAACAGCTTGGGAGCACGGTCATGAAGATCATACGACTCTATGCCGACGAGGCCGGCGAATCGCATTTCGACGAGCTGGAGGAACCGGGTGTGGAGCATCGCATCGGCGCGGCCTTCAGCCGGGCCATCGACGCCTATGGTCTGTCGTTCAAGGAGGCACCCGCGGTGAGCGAAGTGCCCCAGCTCGGCGACTGGCATGTCGCCCCGCGTCGTCAGTACGTGCTGTTCCTTGCGGGCCACACCGAGATCGAGACCAGCGACGGTGACAAACGCACGCTGCGTACGGGCGATGTGCTGCTGGTCGAGGATACCCACGGCAAGGGTCACCGCAATCGCCGGCTGGGCAAGGAGCCTGAGCTTTGGGCCTTCGTGCATGCAAATGCGTGAGCGGTGGGACGGCGAGGTGATGTGATAAGGCGCCACGCGCGACAGTCACCTGTAACAATCAGGGCCTGCGCCAGCGTCGCTTCAGCGCCGGGCAACCACCGCCCCACTCACCCCAGCCGCGGCCCCATGATCAAATCCGGCACCACCAGCACCAGCCACGGAATGTAGGTGATCAGCAGCAGCACCACCACCAGCACCAGGAAGAATGGCCACAGCGCGCGCAGGAACTGCCCCAGGTTGACCCCGGTGACACCGAGCACCACGAAGGACATCAAGCCGACCGGTGGGGTGAGCTGGCCGATCATCAGATTCAGCACCATGACCACGCCGAAATGAATCGGGTCGATGCCATACAGGTCGATGAGCGGGAAGACCACCGGTGACAGCAGCACGACCAGCGTCACCAGGTTGAGGAAGCAGCCCAGGAACAAGAACAGCAGGTTCAGGTACAGCAGCAGCAGGGCGGGGCTGGAGACGTTGCTGTGTAGATAATCACCGGCGCGCTGCACCACCTGCTCGGCGGTGAGGATCCAGCCGAACAGACCGGCCAGGGCAACGATGAACATAATACGCGCGGTGATGCTGACGGTGTTGAGCAGCGCCTCGTACAGACCGCGCAGGGTGATGGTCCGGTACACGAGCCCGCCGAGGATGCCCATGTAGGCGACCGCGATCACCGCGGCCTCGGTGGGGGTGAAGAAGCCCGACATCATGCCGCCGAGGATGATCACCGGCGACAGCATCGGCAGCACCGCGTCGTACATGGCCGCCATGACCTGCTTGAGGTTGGCGCGCGGGTCGCGGGGGAAGTTGCGGCGCACGGCGTGCATGTAGACCATCAGCATCAGCCCGACGGTCATCAGCAGGCCGGGGATGACGCCACCGAAGAACAGCCGGCCGATCGATAGCTCGTTGACCACGCCGACCAGGATCATCGGGATGCTCGGCGGGATGATCGGTCCCATGGTCGCCGAAGCGGCGGTGATCGCGGCGGCATAGGGGCGCGGGTAGCCCTCTCGCTCCATCACCGGCACCAGCACGCGGCAGGTCATCGCCGCGTCGGCCGCGGCCGACCCGGACATACCGGCAAGCAGCGTGCTGGTCAGCACGTTGACATGGCCCAGACCACCACGGATGTGACCGACAAAGGTCTTGGCCAGGTTGATCAGCCGCACGCTGATACCGGACAGGTTCATCAGCTCGCCGGCGAGGACGAAGAACGGGATCGCCAGCAGCGTGAACGAGTTCAGCTTGCTGACGGTGGTCTGCACGACCAGCACCAGGCTGGTGTCGGTGACCAGCAGATAGGCCACGCTGCTGAGCCCCATGGCCACCGCGATCGGCACGCGCAGCGCCATCTGCAACAGCAGCAGCACCACCATCATCGGCAGTGGATTGTCGGCGAGGAACTCGAAGAATGATTCAAACAATGTCGGCGTCCGCCCTGTCGGCCAGCTTCGGCGTCGCCCCGTCGCGCAGCAGGTGCACGATGCGTTCGCCCAGATAGAACAGCATCATCGCCGTGCTCACCGGCGCGGCGGCATACACCCAGGCCATCGAGATGCGTGAGGCCGCGGCCGTCTGTGGTGCGATCACCGGCATGATCTTCATCGTCTGCCAGAACAGCACCAGGGCCAGGATCGAGAACAGCACCGCGACCAGTAGCGAGATGCACCATTGCAGGCGCGGGCCGAGCAGGTCGTAGATGATATCGATCTGGATGTGCGAGCCCTCACGCACGCAGCGCGCGGCGCCCAGCAGCACCACCCAGACCGCGAGAAAGCGCGCGATCTCGTCGGTCCAGGTCACCGGATGCTGGACCACGTATCGGTTCAACACCTGCGAGAGCGTGACGATGACGATGGTCGACATCACGAGCGCGCACATGAAGTCCAGCAGGCGGTCCACGAACCGTCGCAACATGCTGCTCACCCTGGGAGAGTGAGTCGCCCGCGGTATGAACCGCGAGCGACTCTATGGAAGCGCTGCGCACGCCGCAGGCACGGCGTGCGCCACTGGGACCTGCGTCTACTGACGCGCGGCCTCGACCAGATCCAAGACCTTCTGGCCGAGCGTCGGCTTGAAGCGCTCGTAGACCGGCTGCACGGCCTTGCGGAACGGCTCGGTGTCGAGCACGACGACCTTCGCGCCATACTTCTGCGCGGTGACCGCGGTCTCGGCATCCTGACGCCGATACTCCTCGAGGATCTGGGTACGGATGGTGTCGGTCATGGCGTTCTGCAGGATCGCCATCCGCTCCGGCCCGAGCTTCTCGGCCAGCGCCGGGTTCATGAAGTACACCCGACCGCCGTCGGTGTAGTTGATGCGATAGCCGAACTTGGCCTGCTCATAGTGCTATTGCGAGATCCAACCGAGGAAGCTGGATTCAGCGGCGTCGACCAGACCGGTCTGCAGGGCCTGATAGACCTCGCCCCAGGCGACCGGCACCGGGATCGCGCCGAGCTCCTTCCAGGTATCTACGATCTGCGGCACCTTCATGGTGCGCACCTTCAGACCCTTGACGTCCTCGAGCCCGGTGATCGTCTTGTTGGTGTAGAGCTGACGCGCGCCACTGGTGCTGAAGCCGAGCGCGAGCAGGCCGGACTTGGCCATCTCGGCCTTGAGGATCTCGCCCAGCTCACCATCCACCGCGCGCTGCAGATGGTCCTGATCCTGCCACAGGAAGGGCAGCGCGAAGAAGTCCATCGCCGGCACGAAGTTGCTGACCACGCCCGCGGTGACGGTGCAGATGTCGAGGGTGCCGAGCTGCACCATCTCGACCATGTCACGGGCCTTGCCCAGCGCTTCACCGGGGAAGGTCGCCACCTTGATCTCGCCGCCCGAGTCCGCTTCGACCTTCTTGGCGAAGTAGTCCATGGCCTTGGAGACCGGATGGCTGGCGGCGTTCTCGGTACCGAACTTGAGCCTGAAGGTGGCCGCGCTGGTGGGCAGGGCAACGATGCTCAACGCAAGGCAGAGGATGGCACTTGATCGCGTCGCACGAGCGACGCACAGGAGTCCGGCGCGGACGGCCGATACCAGCGGGCGCATGATGAGTCTCCTCGAGGTGGTCGAGGGCAATGCCGTATAGATATGCCCTTGATGTCTTGTATTGACTCGGTTGTATTCACCGATTGTGACGCCCACCGGTCGCGTGCATGAACGCTCGAGACCACGACCACTTGCGCGAACGCCATGGCCGATGCTAATGCGCCGATGAGACGAAGGCAATTCGGTCTTGAATCGGACCGCGCGACGATCGGTGCGAGCCATCAGCCGAGCCGGGCGCGTGCCATGTACCGCGTTGCCGTCTCACACGTCCAGTCCGTAGCGGTGCGTCCATGAGTGATGTCTTCATCTCCTATGCACGCGAGGACGGTGACTTCGTGCACCGTCTGAACGCGGCGTTGAAGACCCGCAAGCGCATCACGTCCATCGACGTTCAAGACCTGCTGCCCGCCGAGCAGTGGCCAGCACGGGTCGAGGATCTGATCGCCGAGGCGGACTGCTTCGTGTTCGTCATCAGTCCCCACTCCGCCGCCTCGATCCCCTGTCGCGACGAGCTTGGCTACGCGCTGGCCTTCAACAAACGGGTGATCCCGGTGCTGCGTGTGGATACCGAGACGGACACGCTGCCAACGCCGCTCGGCACGCTGAACTGGCTGTTCATGCGCGAAGCCGACGACTTCCAGAGCGGTCTCGCGATGCTCGACCGGGTGCTCGACACCGAGCCCGAATACGTGCACGTACACACCCGTCTGACCATACGGGCCCGGGAGTGGGAGCGCGCCGACCACGATCGAAGCGCCCTGATACGTGGCGGCACCCTGCAATCCGCGCAGACCTGGCTGGCCGGCGCCACCGGCAAGTC
>JAGRHX010000408.1 GCA_020444775.1 Gammaproteobacteria bacterium | reverse complement strand
CTGAACCTGATGCCCTGCGTGTTGCCGGTCATCTTCCTCAAGGCGCTGTCGATCCTGCGGCATGCCGAGCAGCGTTCGCATACGCGCCGACACGCGCTCAGCTACACCTCGGGTGTGCTGTGCAGCTTTGCCGCGCTCGGTGCCGTGCTCCTGGGGCTGCGCGCAGCCGGGGCCCAGGTCGGCTGGGGATTCCAGCTCCAGGCGCCGCCGGTGGTCGCCTCGCTCGCGGTGCTGATGTTCGCGATCGGGCTCAATCTGATCGGCGCGCTGGAGCTGCGTGGACGTCTGGTCGCGACCATCAGCAACGCGGGCGGTGCCCTGGCCTCGCGTGGCGGCTTGAGCGGCTCGTTCTTCACCGGCGTGCTCGCGGTGGTGGTGGCGACGCCGTGCACCGCGCCGTTCATGGCGGCAGCGCTCGGCGCCGCCCTGACCCTGCCGGCGACCCATGCGATGGGCGTGTTCCTGGCCCTCGGTCTGGGGCTCGCGCTGCCGTATCTGGCCTTCGCGTTGTTCCCGGCGCTGGCCGGGCTGTTGCCGCCGCCGGGCGAGTGGAGCCAGCGCGTCAAGGAGCTGCTGGCCTTTCCCATGTTCGCCAGCGCCATCTGGCTGGTCTGGGTGCTCAACGCCCAGACCGGATCGCAGGGGGTGGTGGTGGTGCTGGGGGCGATGCTGCTGGTCGCGTTCGCCTGCTGGTTGCTGCGTATCGCCCCTGGAGGAGATACACCGCGCGCGCGCCGGCTCAGCCGGCTCGGTGTCGGTCTGGCCGGTCTTGCGCTGTTCGCTGCCGCGATCGGACTGGCCAGGCTCGAGCACCAGGAGCTCGGCGAACCGCGGCCACGCAGCGTGCTCGGCGTCGAGCCCGCGGTATTCAGTCCGGCCGCGCTGAGCGCGCTGCGTGACGCCGATCGGCCGGTGTTCCTGAACATGACCGCCGACTGGTGCATCACCTGCCTGGTCAACGAGCGCGTCGCGCTGTCCAGCGCGGCGGTCAGCGAGCGGATGCGCGAGAAGGGAGTGGTCTACATGAAGGGTGACTGGACCAATCACGATCCCGACATCAGCGCCACCTTGAATGCCTTCGGTCGATCCGGGGTGCCGCTGTACGTGCTATATCCGCCCGCGAGCAGCGGCAGGCAGCCGATCCTGTTGCCTCAGCTGCTCACCGCTTCGACCGTGCTCGAGGCGCTCGACAGGCTTTGAGCCGCGGAGTTCCGGCGTGGCCAGTGCACCCGGGGCGTTGCCGCCTGACTGCTTGCGCGTCGATTCGGGATGGTCCGGGGCTGCACGCGTGCCGCCGTGCTCGGCTATGCTGTCGACGTTGTGGTCGACGAATCGGGCGCGAGTCGATGCGGCCCGGCGTCAGCGGCGTTGAAGCTGGGGGAATAAACGCATGAAGACGCAGGATCTGGGCGAGGTCAGTATCTGCAGCATCATCGAGCGGGACGGACCCTGGCGAAAGCCCCAGGCGATGTTCCCGCGGGCCGATCGCGAGCGCACGCTGGCGCATCTGTCGCGGCTGCCCCCCTACGTCTACGATGCGGCCAGCGACCTGCTGGTCATCACCTATCAGACCTTCGTGGTCCGCACCGCCCACCACACGATACTCATCGACACCTGCACGGGTGAGGACAAGGGCCATCCGCCGCCGATGGACTTCCCCAAGCAGCCCTGGCTGGACGCCTTCAAGGCCCAGGGGCTGTCCTTCGAGGACATCGATTTCGTCTTCTGCACCCATCTGCACATCGACCACTGTGGCTGGAACACGCGGTTGCACAACGGCCGCTGGGTGCCGACCTTTCCGCGCGCGAAGTACGTGTTCAGTCGTCGCGAGTACGAGTACTGGGAGGCCCAGACCCGGCTCGGCGCCAACCCGCCCGGCAACGTCTGGACCGACAGCTGCCTGCCCGTTGTCGAGGCCGGCCAGGCGCTGCTGGTCGATGACGATCACGCGCTCGATGACAACCTGTGGCTGACGCCCACGCCGGGACATTCACCCGGCCATATCTGCGTGAACGTGCGTGGCGCGGGTCGGCGTGCGGTTTTCACCGGCGATCTGATGCATCACGTCCTGCAATGCCTGGAGCCGGACTGGAGCAGCTGCTTCTGCGCCGACCCCGCACAGTCGGCGCTGTCGCGGCGCCGTTTGCTGGGCGAGGTCGCGGACACCGACACCCTGGTGTTGCCCACCCACTTTCCAGGACCGACCGCCGGCCGGGTCGTATCGAGGTCTGATGGGTGGTGGTACGAGTTCGTGGATTGAGCGCGGCAGCGCCAGGCGCCTGAACCAGCGGCAACCAGAGATCCACGAGGGAGGGACCGATGAACAGCTCGAGCAGCTTGACGATCAATGCGTTGCAGGCGCCGCTTGGCGCGTGCGTGGAGGGACTGGAACGGGACGCCGACTGGAGCGCCGAGCAGGCCGAGTCGGTCGCTCGGGCCCTGCTGGAGCGCAAGGTGCTGGTGTTCCCGGGCGCGACCATGGACCCGGCACAGACCCTGGCGTTCGCCAGGCGCTTCGGTGATCCCATCGCCGAGCTCAATCGCGACAAGCGTCACGGCGAATTGCCGGAGGTCTCGGTGTTGAACAGCACCCTGAAGGCGGTGCGCGATGCGGGCAGCGCGCAAGACGATTCGCTCGAGTTCCACCATCAGCCGGTGATCCGGGCGTCCGACTGGCACACCGACCAGTCCTTCATGGAGCGGCCGGCACGGGCCACGGTGCTGCATGCCCACCAGGTGCCGAGCCGGGGCGGTGCGACCTGGTTCTGTGACACCGCGGCGGCCTATGCCGCGCTGCCGGAGTCGATGAAGGCTCGGCTAGCGGGACTGAAGGCAGTGCATGGCTACGACACCCGGCGCGCCCGCTATCGGCCGGCAACGCGCAGCCAGGCCGAGGTGGACGAGTCACCGGATGTGACCCATCCGCTGGTCCGCACCCACCCCGAGTCCGGTGAGAAGGCCCTGTACCTGAACTTCAACCGGCTGGACCACATCGTCGATCTGCCGCGAGCGGAGAGTGATGCGCTGCTCGACGAGCTGGCGAAGTGGGTGGTCCAGGAGCGCTTCGTCTACAAGCACCGCTGGCAGGTCGGTGACGCGGTGGTCTGGGACAACCGCTGCACCATGCA
>JAGRHX010000407.1 GCA_020444775.1 Gammaproteobacteria bacterium | reverse complement strand
AGAGCCCCAGTAAAGAGCCCCAGTACCAAGACTCGGTACCGGAACACAACACCGGCCCTCGGTCGACAGGACGAATGTCCGCGCCCATCCGAACACCCATGAATGCCACGGGCACGCGCGGCAGTCATGGGCGGATCGGATTGGTGGACGCGGCCCGATGAAAGCGCTTACATTCGGTACAGGCACGGTCTATCGCGTGCAGGCCACAGCGGATGAGCAGCATGACGGGAGGGCACGGTGGCTGAATCAGAACAGCACGAAGGGCAGGCACAGGCCCGGCTGAAGCCCGGTATGTTGGCGGGCCTGCGGGTGATTGAGCTTGCCGACGAGCTGGCCGAGTACTGCGGTCTGCTGTTGGCGGGCCTCGGCGCGGAGGTCATCAAGATCGAGCCGCCGGGCGGCAGCGCTACCCGTCGAATCGGACCGTTTTACAGGGGCGAGGCCGATCCCGAGAAATCGCTGTTCTTCTGGACCTACAATCGCGCCAAACGCTCGGTGATCCTGGACCCGGACAACCCAAGCGATCGGAGCACGTTCGAGCGGCTGCTGGGTAGCGTCGACGTCGTGCTGGACGGTAGCAGTGAACGCCTGGCGAATCGCTTCGGACTGTATGACCAGACGCCCTCCGACCGCCATCCAGAGCTCATCGTCGCGCGTATGACCGCCTTCGGGGACGACGGGCCGTGGAAGGACTACCTCGGCTCGGACCTCGTCCACCTGGCACTCGGCGGGGTGATGATGAATTGCGGTTACGATGCCGCACCTGACGGTCGATACGACCTCCCGCCGATGGCGCCACAGGTCTGGCACGCCTATCACATCGCGGGTGAACAGCTGGCGATCGGCATCGTAGCCGCGCTCATACACCGTCATCACACCGGCGAGGGACAGGAGATCGCCTGCGCGGTGCACGAGGCCGTGTCGAAGAATACCGAGCTCGACGTGATGTCGTGGATCATGCGGCGCGTCCCCATCTACCGGCAGACCTGCCGGCACGCCAACGAGAAACCGTCTCGAGTACCGACGATCTGCCATACCAAGGACGGGCGGTGGATGATGTCCTGGGGTGCCTCGGCGACCGACAAGGGCAAGCTGGTGCCGTTCCTGGATCGCTTCGACATGGCGGCGGACCTGCAAGCACCACAGACAGGCGGCGAACGGCATGCGCGTAACGTGCCCGGATCCGGCGCCAGCGATGAGGCCACTGCTCACGCCCTGGAGGTCATCCAGCGGTTTGTCCGCGCGCACTGCTACGACAATCTACCCTGGCGCGAGGCACAAGATGCAGGCCTGCTGTGGGCGCCATTACGCAAGCCGCACGAGAACGCAGAAGACCCTCACTGGCTCAAACGCGGAACCTTTGCCGATATTCCACACCCGGAGATCGGTCGCACCTTACGCTACCCTGTGAGCAAATGGCGTAGCACGGCGACCAGCTGGCAGATCGGCACACGCGCTCCGCTACTGGGCGAGCACACCCACGCCGTCCTGAATCGCATCGAACCACCGCGCATCTCGGTTGCCGACTCGGACCGGTCCGACGTCAGGAAGCCTCGACGTCGCACGCCCGATGGTAGACCGTTTCCGCTACAGGGGATTCGCATCTTCGACTTCTCCTGGTTTCTGGCCTCGGCCGGAGGCACTCGATTCGCCGCCGCGCTCGGCGCCGAGAGCATCAAGGTCGAATGGAAGGAGAACCCCGACACACGCTTTGCCGCGATGGCGCCGGTAGGTGGCCGAGAGATGCGCCGCAATGCGACGGCGCCGTTGCCGCCGGTCAACGACCCCAACATGGGTGGACAATTCCACAACAAGAACTCTGGCAAGCGCGGCCTGTCGCTGAACGTACGTCACCCCCAGGGACTCGAGATCGCAAAGAAGCTGATCGCCATTTCCGACGTGGTCGCGGAGGGCTTCTCGCCAGGCGTCTTGGATCGCCTCGGTCTGGGTTACGACGTGATGAAGTCCATCAAACCGGACATCATCTATGTGCAGCAATCAGGTATGGGCAGCTTCGGCACCTACGGGCGTTTCAGGACCGTAGGACCTGTGGCCGCCTCGTTTGCCGGTATGTCCCATATGTCTGGACTGCCCGAGCCCGCCATGCCGGTCGGCTGGGGTTATTCGTACCTCGACTGGATTGGCGCCTACGGATTCGCGCTGGCCATCATTGGCGCGCTGTATCACCGCGACCGCACCGGACAAGGCCAGTGGATCGATTCCTCGCAGTGCGAATCCGGCATCTTCCTGGCCGGTGCGCCGATACTGGATTATTACGCCAACGGCCAGGCCTGGACTCGATACGGCAATCGATCCCCATACAAGCCAGCTGCCCCGCACGGAGCCTACCCGACACAAGGCGTCGACCGTTGGATTGCGATCGCCTGCTTCGACGAACGACAGTGGTCAGCGCTTTGCACCGTGGCCGGTCACCCGGACTGGGCCCGCGATCCCCGCTTTGCGAGCCTGGAAGGGCGGTTGACCCATCAGGATGCCCTGGATCAGGCCTTGGCGAGCTGGACTCGCGCTCAGCAGGATTATGACTGCATGCATCGGCTACAGCAGGCCGGAGTGCCGGCTGGTGTCTGCCAGAACGCCGAAGATCGTTGCGACAACGATCCACAGCTGCGCGCACTCGATTGGCTGACAGAGGTGACCGGCAGCAAGATCGGCACCTGGCCCGTTCCGGAGCTGCCCATGAAGCTCAGCGCATCACCTGCGTACATCGGCGGACCGTTCGACCGCGGCGCCCCATGCTATGGCGAGGACAACGAGTACGTGCTCGGCGAGTTGCTCGGCTACTCGTCCGCCGCAATTGCAAGGCTTGCCGAGGACAACATAATCTGAGCCTCGCGCGGCCTGCGTAGTGCTCAGCGGCCTGACACCACGACGGGCGCTTGTTGCGCGCGCGGTGGCGCGGTCGAGCCGCGCACGATGAGCTCCATGTCCAGGACCTCGGGCAGTTCGATCTCCATCCCGTCCACGCGAGCAAGCAGATACTCCGCGGCCAGACGCCCGATCTCGGCACGGGCGCCACGCAAGGTGGTCAGCGCCGGCACGGTCTCGCGAGCAATCTCATTGTCGCCAAAACCCAGGATGGACAGCTGCTCGGGCACCGCAATCCCCAAACGCTGACACTCGAAGAGCACGCCGCAGGCCAGCACATCGTTGCCGCAGAACACGGCCGTAGGCGCGTCGCCATGAGCGAGCAGCTCACGCAAGCCCTGGCGCGCGGCGTCGATGGTGTAGTCCTTGTAGATCAGCCGCTCTGGCCGTAACTCCACGCCACAGGTCTTCAAGGCTCGGCGCACGCCGGCCAGGCGCCCTTGCACGCGGTCATTGCCCTCCGGCTGCCCGATGATCACGGCGATATCACGATGCCCCAGTGAAAGCAGATGCCGCGCGCTCATCTCCCCGGCCGCAGTATGGTCTATACCGACCGCTGGATAGGGGGTGTCACGACGGGTCGCCCAGGCGTTGATGAACGGAATCCGGCTCCGTAGCAGCAGCTCGTAGAGCTCGCTCGGGCGCTTGTGACCAACCAGCATCAGACCATCCACACCGCGTTCGATGAGCGCGCGAGCTCGCAACAGCTCACGCTTCGGGTCGTACTCGGAGGTCGTCAGCAGCATCACATAACCCGACTGCTCGAGCTGTGACTGGAAAGCATCGATGGTATCGGCGAAGAACGCCCACTTGAGAGATGGGACGATTGCGCCGAAGGTCCTCGAGCGTCGCGAGGCGAGGGTCCGGGCCGGGCCATGCGGCACGTAGCCAATGGTCGAGATCTTCTCCTGGATGCGCTCCAGCACCTCCGGTCGCACCAGCTCGGGCTGATTGAGCGCGCGCGAAACCGTTGCGGGTGACACATTGGCCGCCGCTGCCACGTCTGCCAGCGTCACCTGACTATGCCGGCGCGGCACCCGAGGCGCTCTTCGGCCCAGTTGCGAGCCACTCACCGTCTGCCCTCACGATGAACGGGTAAGGTGGCGACGCTCCAACGTGCCAGGGTCGATTCAGCGAGATGGCGGTGCTGCGGCGATGGTGTCGGCGGCGGATGCCGATTGATGCAGATGACAGGCAACCGAACGCCCATGGTCAAAGCTCCGAAGTGGCGGGTCATCGACCCGACACCTGTCGAATGCCAGCGGGCAGCGAGTATGAAAGCGACATCCCGGTGGCGGCGAGATGGGGCTGGGCACGTCCCCCGTAAGCACTACTCGCTGGCGGCGTCGCGTCGGATCGGGCGATGGTGCAGCGGCCAGCAGTGCCTGCGTATAGGGGTGCAGGGGCTCGTTGAACAACGTCTCGGTAGGCGCGGTCTCGACGATACGTCCGAGATACATGACCGCCACCCGATGCGAGATATGCCTGACCACCGCCAGGTCGTGGGCAATGAACAAGTAGGCGAGCCCGAGTTCCTCCTGCAGGCTGACGAATAGATTGATGACTTGTGCCTGCACCGACACATCCAGCGCAGATACAGGCTCGTCGGCGATTATCAGGTCCGGATCCAGAGCAAGCGCCCGCGCGATTCCCAGGCGTTGGCGTTGACCGCCGGAGAACTCGTGCGCATACCGACTCATCTGCTCAGGACGCAGTCCCACGCGGGCAAACAGCTCCGCAGTACGTTGTCGCCGTCCGCGCCTGTCGAGCATACCATAGTTGATGAAGGGCTCGGCGACGATGTCCCCCGCCCGAGCCTTGGGATTCAAAGAAGAGTACGGGTCCTGAAATACAACCTGCATGCGCCGCCGTTGCGCACGCAGCTCCCGTGCCGAAAGCCGCGTGACGTCGACACCGCCCAGCCGCACGGTGCCGGCCGTCGGCTCGACCAGACGCAGTATCGCTTTTCCCGCGGTCGATTTGCCGCAGCCACTCTCACCGACGAGTCCCAAGGTCTCACCCTGAGCGAGCTCGAAGCTGATACCGTCAACAGCCTGCACGAAGCCACGCGTGCGGCCGAACACCCCGCCGGTGAGCCGGTAGTGCATCTTCAGACCGTCGACCTCGAGCAAGGGCGGTCTCGACGACGCCTTTGCGGTGCTGGTCACGCGCTCGGTCATGACTGGTCCCCTTGAGCCTGGCCGGCGTGCCAGCAGGCTGCCAGGTGATCGTCCCCATAGTGCTCCAGTGGTGGGTCCTCCAGTCTGCAGCGCTCGCTGGCGAGCGCACAGCGGTCCGCGAATCGGCACCCCGGTGGCAATGCATTGAGCGCTGGAACCATCCCGGGAATTTCACGCAAGCGTACCCTGACCCCACCGCCGTGCACCTGATTGACCGCCGGCATGGAGCCCATCAGCCCCACCGTGTACGGGTGCAGCGGCGTACGGAAGAGCGCCTCGACACCTGCCTCCTCCACCTTGCGCCCGGCATACAGCACGACCACTCGCTGCGCGGCCTCGGCAATCACGCCCAGGTCGTGCGTGATCAACACGATTGCCGTGCCGGTGCGCTCTTGAAGATCGACCATCAGCTCGAGGATCTGCGCCTGTATGGTCACATCAAGCGCGGTGGTCGGCTCATCGGCAATCAACACCTGCGGATCGCAAGCCAATGCCATCGCGATCATCACACGCTGGCGCATACCACCCGACAGCTGATGCGGGTACTCGGACAGGCGACGCCGTACGTCAGGTATACGCACCAGATCGAGCATCTCCGCAGCCCGCGCCAGCGCGGCGCGACGCGAGACCTTCTGGTGGAGTCGCACAGCCTCGGCGATCTGGCCGCCGATGGTCATGACGGGATTGAGCGAGGTCATCGGCTC
>JAGRHX010000406.1:1040-3581 GCA_020444775.1 Gammaproteobacteria bacterium | reverse complement strand
TTGATCTCGTGCGCCACCCCCGCCGAGAGCTGGCCGATGCTCGCCAGCTTCTCGGAGTGAACCAGCTGGGCCTGGGTCTGCTTGAGCTCGGCGTTGGTCTGCTCCAGCGCTGCGTTGGCCTCGGCCAGCCGTGCGGTACGGCGCTCGACGCGCGCCTCGAGCTCGGCATTCAGCTCTCGGAGCTGGCGCTCGTAGCGCGAACGGTCCGCATCGGCGCGCGCGAGGTTCTCCGACATCAGGTTGAAGCTGCGCGCGACCTCACCGATCTCGTCATGGGAGCGGATCAGGACCTGACGGCCCAACTCCCCCGAGGCGATCCCCTGGGCCGCGGCGTTCAGCAGGCCGAGCTGGCGGGTCAGATAGTAGCCGAGAATGGCCGAGAACAGCGCCACCAGTAGCATCTCGACGAGCGCGATCACGACCATCTTGTGTCGGGCCTGGGCGAGCACCGCGGCGACCCGATCGATGGACATGCCGATCTCGACCCGCCCATAGACGACACCTTCGACCGTCACCCTGGCCGCCGTGTCGAACACGCCATCATCCACCGAGTCGACGCTCGCATCGGCGGCGAACGGCCGGTTCAGCAGCTGGCCGTCACCACCCTCGGCGAGCACCCCGTCGCTTTCGCTGATCACCCGCGCGTAGAGCAGATCCGGGTTGGTGAGGGTTTCGACTACGAACGCCTCCAGTGAAGCCAGATCGGTGGACAGCACCGCGTCCTTGGTCGTGGTGGCAAACAGCGTCGCGGCCGTTTGGGCGCGCTTGCCCAGCTCCTCCTCGTTGGAGGTGCGCAGCAGATTCATGCTGGTGAGCACCAGCAACACCAGCAGCGCCGCCTCGATCAGCGCAACACCGAGTATGGTCTTCAGTCGGAATGACATGGCGTGTGCGCCGCTCCGATTCGCATACAGCCGTCGGCTGACCAGACGTGCTCAGCGCGCAGGGCGAGCGGCCACCAGCTCGTCGAGTTGCTCCAGACGCAGGGCACGCACGTCGTCCCAATCAGTGTCGACGGCTGCAACGAAGCCGTTGACCTTGAGCGTGCCCAGCAGATCCTGTCCACGGGCATTCCCTTCGAGCGCAACCAGCGCGTCACGCACCTTGCGCACCGTCTCCTCGGACAGACGTGGATGCGCCGCGATCGCGTGCGGCGTATAGCCTTCGGTGGTCCAGAGCACCCGCAGCGACTCGCTCACCTGCGGCTCGACATTGGCAAAGGTCCGCTGCACGCCGCCGCCTGCAGGGAACAGCTGCTTGGCAACCGACCGGTACACCGAGTCATGCGAAGAGACATACTTCGGCGTGAAGTCGATACCGCGACGCTTCAGCTCGGCCCTGGGCAGCACGCTGGCGGCGAACGCGGCCGGCGCGGGAAACGCCAGCGTCGCGCCATCGAGCTGCTCGATACGGGTGATCGGGCTGTCCTTGGAGACCACCAGGATGCCCTGGATGAGCTTGTCCCGGGCACGGGCCACGGCGTGGTAGCCGGGCGCACGGTTGAACACCGTGAAGTGATACGGATTCATGTAGGCGAAGTCGTACTCACCCTGGGCAAGCCGTTCCTCGAAGGCCGGTATGGTCGGCGCGGTCTTGAACGAGATACGCAGCCCGGTCTCCTGCTCGAGGTACTGCATGACCGGCGTCCAGGTCCTGGCCAGCTTCGCGGCGGCCTGTTGCGGCACGATACCAAAGCTCAGACGTGTCTCATCGGCCGGACGATCGGCGGCCAAAGCTGGCGCGAGCGCCGAGACGATGAGCAGGAACAACACTTGGATCGGCTTCATGGTCGTCTCCAGGTTCTGGGTCATTTCCCAGGTTCTTGGTCACTTTGATGAGAAGAACGTGAGCGTGGGCTCAGCTCGAGCCGGCGGCGCCGACCCGCGTGGCCCCGGCGTCCAGCATTCGCGTAACCGCTGACGAGTCCTCAACCGGTCTAGCGGCATGCGCGAGCTCCACACGCAGTCCGCCCTGGGTAGCGTCGTCGACGGGCTTGCCGTTGCGAAGCTCGCTCACGAGCTCGAGAAAGCTTTGCTCGCTGAGCGGCCGACTGAGCAGATAACCCTGTAGCTCGTCACAGCCGAGGGCGCGTAACGCGTGCTGCTGCTCATGGGTTTCCACGCCCTCGGCCACCACGCGCATGTTCAGCGCATGCGACATGGCAATGATCGCCTGCACGACCCGATAGACCTGCTCTTCGGCGCACATCCGCTGGATGAACTGGCGATCGATCTTGACAACCTGAAAGGGCATCTTGACCAGATAGCTGAGCGACGAGTAACCGGTACCGAAGTCATCCATCGCCAGTGGGATGCCATTGCGGCTCAGACGCACCAGCACCTCCAGGTCCTCGTCCCGGTCACCAATCATCAAGGTCTCGGTCAGCTCCAGCTCGAGACGGTCCGGGCTCTGTGACTCGCCGACCTCACCCAGCGCCGCGCTGACCACCGCGCTGATGTCATCGAGTCGGAACTGGATTGCCGAGACGTTGACCGACACCGCGAGATCGGCATGCCCCAGCCGACGCCAGCGAGCCAGGGC
>JAGRHX010000406.1:0-970 GCA_020444775.1 Gammaproteobacteria bacterium | reverse complement strand
CCGATGTGCCCAAGCTCCTCGTCGTGCCAGCGCAGCAAGGCTTCGGCCGCGATCAACCTGCCATCACTGGCCCTGAACCGGGGCTGATAGGCCAGGGTGAAGGCCTCTGACTCGACCGCGAGACGCAGTCTGTGCTCGAGCCGCAGGCGGCTGTGCGCCTCGTCCGTCATTCCGGGCGAGTAGACATCCATCTGCAGCCCGGAGCTGCGCGCCAGGGTCAACGCGGTCTGCGCGTTGGTGAGCAGGGTCTCGGCCCGCTCGCCGTGCTCGGGGGCGCAGGCGATTCCGATCTTGCCGGTGATCAGCAGCGCCCGGCCGGCGTGGTAGGTCGGCCGCGCGAGTTCCTCGAGGATTCGCCGGGCCACCCGTTCGGCGCCGGCTATGCCGTGCGCATCGTCGAGCAGGATGGCGAACAGGTCATCACCGACCCGCGCCACCAGATCCTCGTCCCGGATCTGACCCGCGACCTTGCGCGAGACCTCGCACAGCAGCGCGTCGGCGCCCTCGTACCCCTCGCTCGCGCGCACCAGGTCCAGGCCACCCAGGCCAAGGACCAGTACCTCGTGTGTGCGTTCGGCATTGCTACACATCAGCCGCTCGGCACGCGCGACGAACGCGCTGCGATTCGGCAGACCGGTAACGACGTCGCACTCACGAGCCCGCTCCAGGGCCGCCACCGCCTCGTCCAGACGACTGCGGATTTCCGTGACATCGTGCTCGAGCGCCATGCTCCGCGCGACATCCTCGGCACGCTCATTGGCGACCCGATCAGCTGCCTCGATCACGTCCACCAGCTCCTGGTCGTCCCAGGGCTTGTCCAGGTAGCGTGCGATCTCACCGTCATTGACGGCTTCGATGATCACCTCGCGGTCGGCCTGGCCGGAGAGCAGTATGCGCATCGCGCGGGGTCGCAGCTGGCGGGCTCGATGCAGGAACTCGACGCCATTCATCTGCGGCATGCGGTAATCGG
>JAGRHX010000405.1 GCA_020444775.1 Gammaproteobacteria bacterium | reverse complement strand
ATCTCGATATTCTCGGGCGCCGGCAAAACGGCGACCGTTGCGGCTGACGTGTGGATGCGCCCCTGCGTTTCCGTCGCCGGCACGCGCTGGACGCGGTGCACACCGCTTTCCCACTTCATGTGACCGAACACGCCATCGCCGGAGACATTCGCCACGATTTCCTTGAAGCCACCGGCATCGCCGGGCGAAGCATCGACCACCTCAACCTTCCAGCCCATCAGCTGGGCGTAGCGCGAGTACATGCGGAACAGGTCGCCCGCAAACAGGGCCGCCTCGTCGCCGCCGGTACCCGCGCGGATTTCGAGAAACAGGTTCCGGTCGTCGTCGGGGTCCCGTGGCAGCAGCGCCTTCTGCAACTCGAGCGCCAGGGCTTCGCAGCGACTGGCGCCGGATTCGATCTCGCTTTCTGCCAGCTCCCGCATCTCCGGATCGTCGAGCATGGCCTGGGCGGTCTCGACGTCCGACTCGGCCTGGCAGAAGTCGCGAAACAGCGCAACCACGGGTTCGATCTCTGCGTGTTCGCGCGACTGACGACGAAACACGTCCATGTCTGCGGTGGCCTCGCTCGACGCGAGCCAGCGATCCAGCTCGGCCAGACGCAGGCCAAGCTGTTCAAGCTTCTCTCTGATGCTGGATTTCATTGCGGATCGGTTGAGGCGGGACCTGGCCCGGAGAGAGGACTAGCGACGGCCGTCCAGATTGAACATGCGCTGGATGCAGCTACTGGCCTCCGACACATCGGAGCCCGCCTTGTTGAGATACTGCGTCGGCGCATGCATGAGCTTGTTGGTGAGTCCCTGGCTCAGGACCTCCAGCACCTTCTCGGGGGACTCGCCCTTGGCCAGCAGCCTTGTCGCCCGCTCAAGTTCCGCGCGGCGCAGGTGATCGGCATGGGCGCGCAACGCGCGGATCGTCGGCACCGTATCGCGGGCCTCGACCCAGTTCAGGAAGCCGTCGACCTGGCGGTCGATGATGCCCTCCGCCTCGACGACGGCAGCCTGACGTGACTCGACGCCCGACTCGACCACCTGGGCCAGGTCATCGACGGTGTAGAGGAAGACGTCGTCGAGATCACCGACCTCGCGCTCGATGTCCCGTGGCACAGCCAGATCCACCATCACGACCGGGCGGTGGCGGCGCGCCTTGATGGCACTCTCGACCATGCCCAGGCCAACGATCGGCAACGGACTTCCCGTACAGGACACGACCACATCATAGTGATGGAGAATCTCTGCAACTTCATCCAGTCGGGCCACATCGCCGCCGAAGCGCTCGGCCAGCCCCTCCGCCCGCGCCGCCGTGCGATTGACGACCGTGATGCGCTTGGGCCGCTCACCGGCGAAATGCGCTGCGCACAGCTCGATCATCTCGCCGGCGCCGATGAACAGCACCTTCTGGTCGGCCACGCGCTCGAAGATGCGCTCGGTCAGGTGCACCGCCGCAGCAGCCATCGAGACGATGTTGGCCCCGATCGCGGTTGTCGAGCGCACTTCCTTGGCAACGGCAAAGGTCCGCTGGAACAGCTTGTGCAGCAGCGTCCCCAGCGTGCCCGCCTCTTCGGCATGGCGCGCCGCCTCCTTCACCTGCCCCAGGATCTGAGGCTCACCGAGCACCATCGAGTCGAGGCCGCTCGCCACGCGGAAGACGTGCCGCACGGCTTCCCGCTGAGGGTAGGCATACAGATACGGGGCGATGTCGCGCAGGCTGACCCGGTGGAAGTCCGCCAGCCAGTCCGCTGCAGCCTGCTGATTGTCGCAGGCGTAGTAGAGCTCGGTGCGGTTGCAGGTGCTCAGGATCGCTGCTTCGCGGACCGGGCGAGCCTGGGTCAGATTCTGGAGCGCGAGGGACAGGCGCTCGGGCTGAAACGACACGCGCTCGCGGATCTCGAGCGGTGCCGAATGATGATTCAGTCCGAGGGCGTAAACCTGCATGGGTATAGTGAGCGCCATGGTAGCCCCGGAATTATAGCATTCGGGGTCACGCCCGCGTTCAGTGGGCTGGCACCAAAAAGCAAAGGCCCGGCCACTGACGTGACCGGGCCCGAATCTGGTGGCCAGGGACGGAATCGAACCGCCGAC
>JAGRHX010000404.1 GCA_020444775.1 Gammaproteobacteria bacterium | reverse complement strand
GGAACTTGGCCGGATGCGCGGTCGCGAGCGTCACCATCGGCACCCCAGGGCGTGCCTCCAGCCCGGCAGCGTACATGCCCACCGCGGTGTGTGGGTCGATGATCTCACCGGTGCTGTCGTAGACCGCGGCCATGGTCGCCAGGGTCGATTCCTCGTCGCAGCGGTGCGCGGCGAACAAGGTCTGCAGACGCGCCAGCATCGGGGCCTCGATCTGGAAGCCGCCGTGGTCGCGGATCGCCTGCATCAGCTCACCGATCCGCACGCCGTCTCGGTCGTGCACCTCGTAGAGCAATCGCTCGAAGTTGGAGGAGATCTGGATGTCCATGGACGGCGAGAGAGTCGGCGTGACCTCGCACAGCCGGTGGTCACCGCAGGTCAAGGCCCGGGCGAGAATGTCGTTCTCGTTGCTGGCCACCACCAGCCGTTCGATGGGCAGACCCATGCGATGCGCGACGTAGCCGGCGAAGATATCGCCGAAGTTGCCCGAGGGGACGGTGAACGAGACCGGCCGGTCGGGCCCACCCAAGGCGACTGCCGCGGTCACGTAGTAGACCACCTGCGGCACGATGCGCGCCCAGTTTATGGAATTGACCCCGGACAGCGCGATCTCGTCGCGAAACAGCGGGTCGTTGAACATCGCCTTGAGCAGGTCCTGACAATCGTCGAAGGTGCCTTCGATGGCGACGTTGTGAACGTTGGACGCGTCGACCGTGGTCATCTGCCGACGTTGCACCTCCGAAACCCGACCGTGCGGGTAGAGGATGAAGATCGAGGCACGCTCACGCCCGCGGATCGCCTCGATCGCCGCGGACCCGGTGTCACCCGAGGTGGCACCGACGATCGTGATGCGCTTGTCGTGCTTCTCCAGCACATGGTCGTAGAGCCGGCCGAGCACCTGCATGGCCACGTCCTTGAAGGCCAGGGTCGGACCGTGGAACAGCTCCATCAGCCAGCTGTCGGGACCGGTCTGCACCAATGGCGCCACGCAGCTGTGGTCGAAGCTCGCATAGGCCGCGTCGAGGATCCGACCCAGCAGGTCGGGGGACAGCGTGTCGCCGACGAAGGGTGTGATGACGCGCTCGGCCACCTCGGCGTAGGGCAGTCCGCGCATGGCCCGGAACTGCGCCGCCGACAGGCCGGGCCAGCTGTCCGGGACGTAGAGCCCGCCATCGCTCGCCAGCCCCGCCAACAGGACCTCCTCGAAATCGAGCACCGGCGCCTGGCCACGGGTACTGACATATTTCATCGATGGGTACTCTCGATCACCTGGATTGGGCAGCAGGCGATTGTACCAGTGGCACGCGGACGATGGTCGGCACCCCGGGCCGGGCGTACGATATCCACGAGCCAGGCAATCGCGCCGGGCCGCGACCAACGACCCATCGGGCGTGGATCCATGGCGTGGATATGGGGAGTGGATCTTGATGAGCAGACTGGACGAGGTCGTCGCACGTGCCCGCCAGGCACGTGAGCAGCGCGAGCGCGGCTACCGTGAGCGGGCGCTGAAGCTGTACCCCTGGGTGTGTGGGCGCTGCGGACGGGAGTTCACGCGCGGCAACGTGCACGAGCTGACCGTGCACCATCGCGATCACAATCACGACAACAACCCGGAGGATGGCAGCAACTGGGAGCTGCTGTGCCTGTACTGCCACGACAACGAGCATGCGCGCCTGCTGGACGGCGAGGGTCGTGGCAACGATCGCGACGAGCCGGCCAACGACGCGGCCACCCACCGGCCGTTCGCCGACCTGCACAAGCTGTTGAACCGCGGTGACTGAGGTCCTTGCAGGCGGCGTCCGGGAAACGCAGATTCATCGGCGCCACCTCAGTGGGCGACAAAAGCCAGCCCCCCGGTCAGCACCAGTCCCGACACAAAGCACGCGAAGTGCACCAGCATCGCGGCTGCGCCGGACTCGCGCTTGATCTCCGGCACCAGATCCGAGGCCGCGATGTAGATGAAATTTCCCGCGCCGAACAGCACCAGCGCGGACAGGTCGACGTGCGCGGCCGCCAGCCAGGCGATCACGGCGCCGAGCGGGAAGGTCAGCGCCGAGAGGAAGTTCCACAGCAGGGCCCGGCGCCGCGGCCAGCCACCGTGCACCAGGATGCCGAAATCACCGAGCTCCTGCGGGATCTCATGGGCGGCGGCCGCCAGCCAGGCAACCATCCCGGCCCGGGCGTCGAGCAGGAAGGTGCTGGCGATACCGAGCCCGCCGACGAAATTGTGGATCGCATCACCGAGCAGGATGAGATACGTCACCGGTTGACGCTCGCTCTCCGGCCCCCGACGATGCGAGTGGTGCCAGTGCAACACCTGCTCCAGCCCCAGGAACACGCTGAACCCCGCGACCACCCACAGACCGGCACGCATCGCGTCGGTCGCCGCCAGCGCGTGCGGTAGCATGTGGAAGAAGGCACCGCCCAGCAGGGTGCCCGCGGCGAGCGCCACGATCGGCAGCAGGATCCGGTCGAGCAGACGCTCGGGGAGCACGGTGGTGAGCGCCCCCACCATCGCGATAGCGCTCATCAGCAGGCCGCCGAGGACGATCCAGAACAGGGTGTCGATGACCGGTCCCTCCTCGAGGTTCCCGCTGCGCCGCGCTTGTTCGTCGATTCAAGTTCGAAGTCGAGAATGGTGTAATGACCTGGGTCACACGGGTCGATTCTCGGCGCCTGCCCAGGCCATGGGCCCGCGCAACGATGACCTCGCCCCTATCCAACCTGGAAGACGAGACGCAGCATGTTGATGTCAGGACAGCAGTATCGGGAATCCCTTCGACGTTACACGCCGAAGGTGTACATCGACGGCCGACGGGTCGAATCGGTGGCCGATGAGCCGGCCTTGCAGCCGGGCATCAACGCCATCGCCCTGACCTACGACTACGCGTTGCGCGAGGAGCTCGCGGCGCTGATGACCGCGGTCCAGCACACTTCGGGCCGGACCGTGAACCGCCTGCTGCACATCGACACGGGCTCGGACGATCTGCTCAACAAGCTGGAGGCCGTGCGTCTGGTCTGCCAGGAAACCGGCTGCGCGCAGCGCTATCTGGGTCACGACGCGCTCAACGCCCTGTATCAGGTCGCGGCGCGCATCGACCAGGCCAATGGATCCACCGAGTGCATGGCACGGGTGCTGAACTATGTGCACCGGGTGCAGGACGAGGATCTGACGCTCGGCGTGGCGATGACCGATGCCAAGGGCGACCGCAGCCTGCGGCCACATCGCCAGGCCAACAAGAACAGCTATGTGCACGTGGTCGAGCGCAATGCCCGCGGCATCGTCATCTCGGGCACCAAGGCCATCGTCACCGGCGCGCCCTACATGCACGA
>JAGRHX010000403.1 GCA_020444775.1 Gammaproteobacteria bacterium | reverse complement strand
GCGCCGCGCATCTGCTCGAGGAACGGACCGCTACGCATGTGCCAGGCCTCGATGTCGCGCTGCTTGTCGTTGCCCAGACAGGTGTCGACCATGATGCATTGACCCTGGCTCTGGATGAGCAGGGCATGGATGCTGAGCAGCATGCGGTTCTGCTCGTCGACGAAGTGCGGCTTGAGCCAGTGCATGTGCCCGAGGCGCTCGCGGTCGACCTGTGGGAACAGGAACTTGGGCGAGACCGGCCAGACCGTCTCGACGATACAGGTGATGCGCACCTCTCCGACCTGCCAGCTCAACATGCTCGACCTCCTACTCGGGCCTGGAATTGGGCATGGGACCCGTCATTGCGACCCACTACGCCGTGCAACGCGCGTATTGGCAATCCACCGGGACAAACATCGTGACGATCATCGAGACGGTCAGCGGGACAATCATCCGGACAATCATCCGGGGTAGGCCGCTCGCATCGTGGATACGGAGCAGCCCCAGATGCATAGCAGCCAGGTTGTCAGGCAGGCTGCCCGGTCATTCTGCCAGCGTGGCCGCCGCGAAACCACGGCATCAACGCGTGGTCGACCTGATATGGAATCGATACTTCAAGATTCGATCGTTACCGGAGTCGGAGATCCAGAGCAGGCCGTCGCCGAGCTCGATACCCTCCGGTGTCCTGAATCCGTCCGGCCCGTCATCGGCACGTCCGTCACCGAGCACCGCGAGCAGCTCCCCGTCGGCACCGATCACCTTGATTTGATGATTGTTCTTGTCGGCCACCACGAGGCTGCCGTCGGCGCTGAGGTCCAGGTAGCGTACGCCGTCGAACTCATAGGGCGGGCCCTCGAGCACACGCTTGATCTCGAGCTCGGGTGAGAGCAGCAGGAGTCGGTCATTGCCGGCATCGGCCAGCCAGATGTCACCGTTGGCGGCGAGCTCCAGATCATGCGGGGAGGATAGACCGCGGAGCTCGGCGACCACCCGGGCCTGGCCGCCGTCACGCGCGTAGGCGACCACCGTTCCGGACCACGCACCTGCGACATAGATGCGTCCGTTCGGATGCGCGAGCACGCCTTCGGGCCCACGCAGCGACGATTCGAGCGTGCCGACCAATCGGGCTCTGGTGTCCTGCAGCGTGTAGATGGTCACCCGGTTGTTGTGCGTGTCCGCCACGTAGACGTGGCCCTCGGCATCGAAATCGACGTCGTGGGTGCCCGATTGGTGATCGGCGCCAAAGCTGCCCATCTCATCGAGGGTGTGCGGGTCGAGGATCGCAACCCGATTGTTGTCGACGTCGCTGACCAGTAGATACCGGCCGTCGGGGGAGAGCTTCAAATCGTGTGGGTTGGCGAGTGCTACACGACTGCTTCCCATTCGCTGTGTCTCGACCTCGGCAGCCTGTGCCTGACACAGGCTCAGCGCAAGAACGAAGCCGGCAGCAAGGCGCATTTGCATGAGCAGTACCTCGACGGTTGTCTCGTTGGGACGTGGGCCGCATCAGGGTTCGAGTGAGATTAACGCCGACACGCGTTGCGCGCTGCGCGCGCCGGTAGCTCCCGGCGGCGGTGGTACTCGGGTCGCTCGGGCAGCGGGCGTTGCCGGCCGCGTTGACCCGGGCCGTTGTCAACCGCTAGGTTGCGACCGTGCTGACGTGGGTCGTCGGCGGAGGAGCGTCGGATGATCAGGGCCATTCAGATCACGGCAGTTCGCTGGATGCGATGCGGGTCCTGGCGACGACAGCGGGTGTGGACGAGGTGGTGGCCGCTGCTGTTCGTCGTCCTGGTCCAGAACGCAGCCGTGCCCGGCGCGCGGGCCAACGGTCTGGCGGGCGAGCCGGACGGCGTGAGCACCGCGGTCTCCGGAGCCGACTCGCGCTGGTGGCAGACGGTGCGCGAGAGCCTTGCGATGCGTGAGTACGCGCCCAGTTTCCAGCGCGGGGTCGATTGTGGCGCCGGTTCGGACGACCAGGCGAGCGTGCTGCAGGCCCCGAACCGCGCGCACGGCCTGCGTGTCTGCTTCACCGAGGGCGGCATACGTCTGCTGCCACGGGTCGCGGGCGGCGGCACACGCTGGCCCTGGTCCCCACTCTGGCACTGGTCCCTGAGTCTCAGTGGCTATGGTGTCGAGGCCACGCCGACGCCTGCGACGGTGGGCGAGCCGGCGATGAACGGCGACCGGGTGGAGTATGCGCGGCCCGGGCTCACCGAGTGGTATCAGAACGACGCGCGTGGTCTGGAGCAGGGCTTCACCCTGCATCGTCCGGTGGGTGAGGACGCGCGGGGCTGGACAACCCTGCAGCTGCGTATGGGCGGCAACCTGGTGGCGGAAATGGTTGATGATCGTTTGAGCCTGCGAAGCGTGGCCGGGGTCGAGGTGTTGGAGTTCGGTCACCTGCGTGCCTTCGATGCCGATGGTCTCATCCTGCCCGTGACCATGTCGCTGCGCGACGATGGCCTGACGCTGGCCGTGCGCGTCGCGGGTGCTCGCTATCCGGTGACGGTCGACCCGCTCGCCACCAGCGCAGTCTGGAATGTCGATTCCAATCAAGAAGGGGCGCGATTGGGCTGGTCGCTGGCGACGGCCGGGGATGTCAACGGCGATGGCTACGCGGACCTGCTGGTCGCGGCGCCCGGGTACGACGCCGGTCAGGTCGACGAGGGACGGGTCTACCTCTATCTGGGGAGCGCCGGCGGGCCCGGCATCGCACCAGCCTGGAGCGCCGAGGGGGACCAGGCCGGCGCCATGCTCGGCTCGTCGGTCGCGACCGCGGGTGACGTGAATGCCGACGGTCATGCCGACGTCATCGTCGGCGCGCCGCTGTATGACGCCGGTCAGCTCGACGAGGGGCGGGTGTACGTCTATCTGGGCGGCAGCGGTGGAATCGCCAGCAGCGTCTCCTGGACTGCGGAGCCGAATCGGGCGGGTGCCCGCTTCGGGCACGCAGTCGCCGGGGTCGGTGACGTCGACGGCGACGGCTACGCCGACCTGCTGGTCGGCGCGCCGGGCCATGATGCGGACCAAGAGCCAAGTCAGGGCGAGCTCGGCCGCCTGTATCTGTACCGGGGTGGCGCGAACGGCCCCGAGTCCGTCGCGGCGCTGACCCGGGATGGTGACCAGTCCGGTGGCGGCTTCGCCATCGCGCTGGCCGGCGCCGGCGACGTGAACGGCGACGGCTTTGCCGATGTGTTGGTCGCTGCCCCCGGCCAGGGCAATGGCGATGGTCAGCCACGGGCGGGACGGGTCAGCCTCTACCTGGGGGGCAATGCGCCGGCGCTCGGTGTCACGCCGGTGTGGAGTGTGGAGGGCGATCAGGCAGACGCCGCGCTCGGCAGCGCGGTCAGCACCGCCGGTGATGTGAATGGCGACGGTCATGCCGATGTCGCCGTCGGTGTGCCCGGCCATGATGGTGGTCCGGCCGGGGCCGGCGCGGTGCTGGTCTTTCATGGCGGCGCCGGCGGATTGTCATCGACCCCCGACTGGCAGGCGCAGGCCGCGCAGGCCGGTGCCCGCTTCGGCGCGGCACTGGCAACGGCCGGCGATTTGAACGGGGACGGGTATGCGGATCTGGTGGTCGGGGCACCGGGCTACGATGCACCGGCGATGGATGCGGGGCGGGTGGAGGTCTACCACGGCGCCGCGACGGGGCTGTCGGCGGCACCGGACTGGACGGCCGAATCCGACCAGGCGGGTGCCGGGTTCGGCCAGTCGGTCGCCAGCGCCGGCGACGTCGATGGCGATGGATTCGCCGATCTGCTGGTCGGCGCCGCGCTGTACGACGGCGCGGTGCCGGACGAGGGCCGTGTCTGGCTCTACGCCGGTGCCGGGGATGGCCCGACAGGGCAGTCCAGCTGGCAGGTCGGATCGGATCAGGCACGTGCCTGGTTCGGAGCCGCGCTCGCGGCTGCCGGCGACGTCAACGGCGACGGCTTTGCAGATGTGCTGATCGGCGCCCCGACCTGGGACAACGGCCACGCCAAGGAGGGGGGCGTCTGGCTGTATGCCGGTAGCGCCGCCGGACTGGCGAGCGTCCCGAGCTGGCACGCCGAGGGCGACATGACCGACGCGGAGTTCGGCGGTGCGTTGGCCGGCGCGGGTGACGTCGATGGAGACGGCTACGACGACATCCTTATCGGCGCTGTGGGGTACGGCGACGGACAGCTGCGCGAGGGCGGGGCGTTCCTCTATCCCGGTGGTCCCACGGGGCCTGGGGCCCAGGCCTGGCGGGCGGAGTCCAATCAGGCCCGGGCCGGCTTCGGTGGCGCGGTCGCCGCGGCCGGCGACGTCAATGGCGATGGCTTCGCCGATGTGATCATCGGCGCCTCGGGCTACGACCTCGACCAGCCCGACGAGGGGCGAGCCTACCTCTATCTGGGCTCGCCGGGCGGACTGGCGGCCGAGCCCGCCTGGACAGAGGCTTCCGGTCAGGCACGGGCGTTCTTCGGGCGCGCGGTGGCCGGAGCCGGTGACGTCGACGGTGATGGCTACAGCGATGTGCTGGTCGGCGCGCATGCGTTCGACGACGGCGAGCTGGACGAGGGCAAGGTCTGGCTCTACCGCGGCAGTCACCAAGGCCTCGTGCCCGGCAACTGGAGTGCGGAAGGCAATCATCGAGCGGCCGCCTTTGGTGTCGCCCTGGCCGCGGCGGGGGACGTGAACGGTGACGGTTATGGCGATGTGGTCATCGGCGCGCCGTTCTTCGACGCGGGCCAGACCGACGAGGGCCGGGCGTTCGTCTATGTCGGCGGACCCACCGGGTTGGCGGTGAGCGCGAGCTGGACGGCCGAGTCCAATCGCACCAGCGCCCTGTTCGGCTTCTCGGTGTCCAGCGCCGGTGACGTGAACGGTGACGGCTACACGGACGTTCTGATCGGCGCGCCGGGAATCGTCAGCGACCCGCAGCCCGGTCGCGCACACCTGTACCACGGCGGCCCGGCCGGACTCGGTACCGAGCCCGCCGTGAGCGTTCAGGACGATCGCGCCGGCACCGGCTTCGCGCGCGCGGTGACGGGGGCCGGTGACGTCGATGGCGACGGCTACCATGAGGTGCTCATCGGCGCGTACCGCTTCGATGGCGCCCAATCCGAAAGTGGACGCGTGTTGCTCTATGCGGGTAATCAGGGTCGGGCGCGGCCCATGCGGGCGCGGGCGCGCCGTGCCGACGGCAGTGCGCCGGTCGCCATTCGTGGTCAGCTCAGCGGCAGCGAGTTCCGGCTGCTCACACGCGGTCGTGGTGTTTTCGGTCGTGGTCGAATCAGGTTGGAGTGGGAGATCAAGCGCTGGAATCAGCCGTTCGACGGGACCGGTCTCGCGCGCAGCGAGGACTGGCTGGACACTGGCACCCAGGGGGTGGACCTGCTAGCCCTGGTGACGGGGCTCGACGGAGATGGCACGCCGTATCGTTGGCGCGCGCGCGTCGTCTACGACCCGGTCACCACGCCGCTGGCCCGACACGGCCGCTGGCTGCGCGCGGCGAGCAACCTGACGGGCGGGGTGGATCTGCGCAATCGCCTGGTCGACAGCGACCAGGACGGTCTGCGCGATCGCCTGGAGGCCTCGGGCTGTAGCGATGCATTCGATCGTGACAGCGATGACGACGGTCTGCTCGACGGGCTGGAGGATGGCAACGGTAATGGCCGACTGGATTCGGCCGAGACCGACCCGTGCAACAGCGACAGTGACGGCGACGGGATTGCCGACGGCACCGAGCTCGGCGTCAGCGTGCCGGTCGCTGATCTGGACGACAACGGGCCGTTGCTGGCCACCGATCTCGCGGTGTTCGTCGCCGATGCGGACCCGGGCACCACCACCAAACCACTGATTCCCGACAGCGACGGCGACGGTCACGCCGACGGCGTCGAGGACGCCAATCACAACGGTGCCGTGGATGTGGGTGAGAGCGATCCCAACGACCCTGGATCCACACTGTCGGATCCGATGATGGTGCCATTGCCCGGCGCTGCTGCGCTGATGCTGGCGATGCTGATCGTTGCCATTGCCGGTGCTGGTCGCCTGCGCGGGCGACCGGGTTTGCTGCGTGGTGCGAGCGCGGGCCGATGACATGCGACCGGCATGGCCGAGCTGTGGCAAGCTGTATGTCTGGTTCAATCCTTGGGAGGACCGTGAATGCCAAGTCCGGAAATCGCGCTCGATCTCGTCGATGAAACCGCCAGCACCCGGCCGCAGCGGCCGTTCGATAATGCCAAGGTCTGGACCGGGGCGGATCTCAGCCCGGCCGACTGGCTGGTCGAGCTGCAGCCGCAGGCGCTGGCCGAGCTTGCCGAGCTGGTTGCCGGCCTGCGTCTGCAGAAGCTGCCGCTGCACATGCTGCGGCCAGAGTTGTTCGATCTGGATGCGACCCGCGCGGCCATGACGATGGCCCGGCAGCGGGCCTTCGACGGGCGTGGATTCGCAATCGTCGACCGGTTGCCCCTGGACGACTGGTCGGACGAGGAGGCACGCGCCGTGCACTGGCTGTTGCTGTGCATGGTCTCCAACCCCGTGGCGCAATCGGCCGGCGGACAGATCTTCCGCGACATCAAGGACACGCCGGATCAAGACCGTCGCGTATTCGACAAGGGCTTGACCCAGGAGCGGTTGACCTTCCATACCGACAACAGTGGCAATCGCAACATCCCCAACTTCACCACGCTGCTGACCCTGCACGGCGCGCTGGAGGGCGGCCTCAGCGAGTACTGCACGATCTATTCGCTGTTCAACGCCATGCTCGAGGATGCGCCGGACCAGCTCGAACGTCTGTTCCAGCCCTTCTATCACAATCGCCAGGGCATCCAGATCCCGGGTGAACCGGATCTGATCTGGGCACCGGCCATCGGCTACGACGGCCAACGCCTGCTCAGCCGCTTGTCGCTGAACAAGATACCGAGCGGCTACGAGCGGGCCGGTGAGGAGCTGGACAACCTTGGGCGCGATGCGCTCGAGACCGCCATTGCCACCATCCGGCGCCGGAGCCTATCGGCTCAATACATGCTGGAGCGCGGCCAGCTGTTGATCTTCAACAACCGCGAAGGGCTGCATCATCGCGAGCCGTTCAAGAATGGTCCGACGTTACAGACCCAACGCCACCTGGTGCGTGTCTGGCTACGTGATGACGGGCGCCCGTTCTTCGATGGCTGAAGGCCCTCGGCGAGGCGGCGCGTTGCACGGCGGCCCGCGGGCGAGGGGGCTGTGATCGGTCGCGACATGTCGAACTCGGGCGACGGGACGCGGTGCCGCGCATGACCTTGCTGGCGGAGCTGTTCGAAACCTCGCGGGATCTGGGGCGCATCCGTGAGATCGCGGGTGTATTGGTTCGCTACGGCTTCACCGACGTGGTCGGCCGTCTGGGGCTGGCCGGTGCGCTCGAGAAGCTCGGCGAGACCTTCCATTGGACCGAGGCTGCCGAACTGGTCGAGATGAGCACCGCGCAGCGGGTGCGCACAGCGCTCGAGCAGCTCGGTCCGACCTTCGTCAAGCTCGGCCAGCTTCTCTCCACCCGTGTCGACCTGTTTCCGCCCGATTGGATCGAAGAGTTCGAGCGACTCCAGGACCAGGTCGCACCCGTCGAGTTCGAAAGCTTCCGCGAGCAGGTTCGACGCGACCTGGGCATGCAGCCGGAGGAGGCGTTCGCCAGCTTCGAGACCCGGGCCATCGCCGCCGGCTCGATCGCGCAGGTCCACGGCGCGGTGTTGCACGATGGCCAGAGGGTGGTCGTGAAGATCCGGCGACCCGGCATCGAGCAGACCGTGGAGGCCGATCTGCGTCTGCTGCGGCGACTTGCGCGGATCGCTGACGAGCAGCTTCCCGACGCGGCACGCTTCCGATTGCCGGCCTTGGTGGAACAGTTCGCGCGCAGCATTCGACTGGAGCTGGATCTTGCGGCGGAAGCACGCAATGTCGAACGTATGGCCGCCAATCTCAAGGCCCGCTTTCGCCGTGGCCAATGCCCGGTGGTCGTGCCACGGATCCATCGCGAGTGGTCCTGCGTCCGGATCAACGTCCAGGAACGTATCGAGGGCATACCCGGGCAGCAGGTCGAACGACTCGCCGCGGCCGGGCTGGACAGGCGCCGCATCGCGGTCGAGGGTGCCCGGACCATGCTCTCGACGATCATCGAGGATGGCTTCTTCCACGCCGATCCGCACCCCGGCAACGTCATGC
>JAGRHX010000402.1 GCA_020444775.1 Gammaproteobacteria bacterium | reverse complement strand
TCGAGCGGGTGCTGCAGGCCTCGACACCGGATACAGGGCTGCTGCGACGTCTGCTCGCGGCAATAGCCGAATCCGAGCGCGGTTTCGACGCGCCGCTGGACCCGGTCGGGCAGCAGGCGCCGGGTGAGCCGATCGAAGCCGCGGCCGCGAGCGGGCCGGATGCCGGGTCCGAGGCGGCGCCAGCGTCTGTCGCGCGAGGTGATGTCGACCAGACCACGCGCATCGCCGCCGAGGTCATCGATACCCAGATCGAGATGCTCTCGGTCGACTGTGCGCCGGAGCTGCGAACGGGGCGGCTGGCCAGCGCGATCACCGCGACCGAGCGCGCCTGTCTGGCGGTCGGGGCGACGACGGCCGCGCAAACGGTCGGTGACGCTCGGGAACAATTGCTTGCGGGATGCGCGATCGACGCATTCGTCGAGCTTGCGGGGACGCTGCGCCAGGGTCTGTTGGCCGCCAATGACGATGACGAAGTGCCGCTCGAGACCGAGCCCTCCCCGGTTGCGATGGACGGCGACGAGCCGAAGGTCGAGCGTGCCGAGGCACGTGAGAGCAATGCTTCGGAGCGCGGCGGCGCGCGGCCCTTGAAGGTCGATCCGGCACGTATCGACTCGCTCATGGACCTGGTGGGCGAGCTGGTGGTGGCCAAGAACGCGCTGCCGTTCCTGGCCGCGAAGGCCGAGAACGTCTATCAGATGCGTGAGCTGGGACGCGACATCCGCAGCCAGTACAGCATCATCAATCGCCTCGCCGAAGAGCTGCAGTATGCCGTCATGCAGGTGCGCATGGTGCCGGTCGGCGTCGCCTTCCAGCGTCTGCCACGGCTGGTGCGCGACCTGTCTCGCAGGCTGGGCAAGCAGGTGGTGCTGGACATCCACGGTGAGGACACCGAGGCGGACAAGACGGTGGTCGAGGAGCTCGCCGAGCCGTTGATGCATCTGGTGCGGAACAGTCTGGATCACGGTATCGAGACCATGGAGGCGCGCGTCGCGGCTGGCAAGCCGGCCGAGGCGCGCATCGAGATACGCGCCGCGCAGCGTGACGACAAGGTGACCATCGAGATCCACGACGATGGCGGTGGTATCGACCCGGCCGTGATCAAGCGCAAGGCCTATCAGAAGGGGCTGTTGAGCGAGGAGGCTCTCGATACCGTGTCCGATGACGCGGTCTTGCAGCTGATCTTCGCGCCGGGCTTCTCGACCGCGGGCAACATCTCGGATATCTCCGGCCGTGGTGTGGGCATGGACGTGGTGCGGACCACGGTCACCAAGGTCGGTGGCCAGGTCGGCGTTCAGAGCACGGTGGGCGTGGGAACGACCATAAGCCTTTCACTGCCACTGTCCATGGCGGTCACCCAGGTCATGTCGATCCGTGTCGGTGGACAGCTGTTCGGGGTGCCCTTCGACCTGGTGCGCGAGACGGTGCGGGTGCCGCGCGCCTCGATTCATCGAGTCAAGCATCGTGAGGCCGTGGTGCTGCGCGAGCGCCTGCTGCCATTGCTGCGACTGCAAGACCTGCTCGAGATCGAGGTGGACCCAGAGCAGACCTGCGAGCCGCAAGAGGTCGCGGTGCTGGTCGTGCAGGTGGCCGGCGAGAACGTCGGGATCATCGTCGATGACTTTGACGACGTCACTGACCTCATCGTCAAGCCCATGGCCGGCGTGCTCAGCCGCTTCACCACCTATGGCGGCACCGCGCTGCTCGGCGATGGTCGGGTGCTGCTGCTATTGAACCTACGGGAGATCGTGCGATGCCAATGACCTTGTTGAAGGTAGGGGCGCGCTTCAAGGGCGCGAGTGAGGTCGATGATGCTGAACGCCTCCTGGCCTGGCTGCAGGAGCGTCCCGACGCGCGTATCAACCTGCGCGATTGCACCCATCTGCACAGCGCCGTCTTGCAGGTGCTGCTGGCAGCCAGACCGAAAGTGTCGATTCCGCCCGATGACGAACGACTTGCGTCCTGGTTGATGCCGCTTATGCGGTCCGACGACGGTCCAGACGAGGCCCAAGTGCACGATTGACGCGGCGCGCGTCGAGTCAGTCTCGAATCTGTCAGGAGTTCTAGATGAAGTCTGTATTACTGGTCGACGACTCGTCGACGATACTGCTCAGCATGAGTGAGATCATGTCGAAGGCGGGTTTCAAGGTGGAGACCGCGGCGAACGGCAAGGACGCGTTGGGCAAGCTGCAAAAGGGGCTGAAGCCGAGCCTGGTGATCACCGATCTCAACATGCCGATGATGAATGGTATCGAGCTGATCACGGCGGCGCGCAAGCTGGCCAGCTTGAGATTCACACCGATCCTGATGCTGACGACCGAGTCCCAGCAGACCATGCGCGATCAGGGCAAGAAGGCCGGTGCGACGGGCTGGCTGGTCAAGCCGGTGCGTCCGGAGCAGCTGTTGGGTGTCGTCAAGCAGGTGGTGCCCGGGGCCTGAGCGTCCCGCTGCTCGCGCATACACCTGGGACCATGTCCATATGTCGATGGAAATGTCAAAGGACGTTGTCGTGTCTTCGCCCTCGTCGCGTGCGAAGTCCGAAGGCCGGGAGCTTTCGTCGGAGTCATCTGATGAGTGAGTGCGATGTCATTGCTTGATCCGACCCGCGTACAGCGATCCCTGCTGCCCGTAGCCGTGGTCATCTGCGCCATGTTCGTCGGTCACGGGATCCTGGAATGCCTGCACGACGATCCGGGCACGGCCTACACGCTGTACGTGATCGCCATGCTGTTGGCGATCGCCGCCGTCTTCGGCGGTATGCTCGGTTGGGTCGAGCGACGTACGGACGAGGCACGCTGGCAGGACGTTTCGCAACTGATGAGGCGTTTCGATGAGCTGCTGGGCCAGTATCAGACCCCCTTACAGTCGGTGGTCGACGACACCGAGCACTCGGCCCTTGACATCGTCAACCGCACCCGCGATCTGGACCGGACCGCGTGTGAGCTTCGCGAGTTCCTGACCAGCACCGACATCGATGCGAGCGATCTGCAGCAGGACATCGAGCGCAACGCGCAGAGCATCGAATCGGTGGGCAAGTACATCCGGGAGCTGCCGGAACGACTCATGGACGATCGCCGGACGATCAGACGGCTCGCCGAGGAGATCCGGAATCTGACCTCGCTGACCAGCATGATCCAGGAGATCGGCCGGCAGACCAACCTGCTCGCGCTGAACGCGAGTATCGAAGCCGCGCGCGCCGGACAGACCGGGCGCGGGTTCGGGGTGGTGGCCGATGAGGTCAAGAAGCTCGCGCAACGCTCGACGCAGACCGCGCTCGAGGCGGAGCGTCAAATCAACCAGGTGCACCGGCTGGTCGGGGAGGGATTCTCCTGGGACTTCAACGAGTCCACCTCGCGGGAGATCGAGGAGATGGCGGCGGTCACCCAGTTCATCGCCAGCCTGCAGTCGGACCACGAGGAGATGCGGCGTTTCTATCGTTCCCTGCTCGAGGTCTGCAACGACCACAACCAGCGACTGTCGGACGGGATCGTGGAGTTGCTCGGCAACATCCAATACCAGGACGTGGTGCGTCAGCGCATCGAGCGACTGCTGGCCACCAACGACGAGCTGCGAGAGCTGATCGTCATCAGCGCCGACCAGATGAACACCGGCAGGATTGACGTGACGAGAATGAGCATCGCTCTTGATGGACTTGGCGAGCGCTATGTGGAGAACGAGAGCCGGCACGTGGCGATCGCGAGGCACGACGGAGAACGCGAAGAGGACGTATCAGGACTGCCGCGCGTCGAGCTGTTCTGAGCGGCGAGCGGCCTGGCAGCCATCGCCCCGGACCGCCCGCCCTCAGGTCCGGACCTGACTCAAAACTCACCCGCGCGTAACAGCAGATGCCCCTCGGGCATCAGCTCCAGTGTCCAGCTCGGTGGTACCACCACGGTGGAGTCCACGGATTCCACGATCATCGGCCCCTGAAGCCGCGTGCCGACGGCGAGTGCGCGTTTATCGTGCACCGGGCAGTCGAGCAGTCCCGCGCCATCGAACCAGACCGGCCGTCGTCCCTTGAGGCTGGTCCCCTCGGCCGCGTCGTGCGTCAGCTGCAGCGGATCCAGGCGGCCGATGGCGCTGACCCGAATGGTGACGATCTGTATCGGCTCGTCCCGGTTCGCGTGGCCGTAGGTGCTGAGGTGCTGGTCGTTGAAGTCGTCGCCCAGACGGGCCAGCAGCTGCTCGTCGATCCGTCCAGGCGCCAGCGGCACGCTCAGCTCGTAGGCCTGACGCAGGTAGCGAACATCGGCGGCCCGGACCAGCTCGCGGCGCGCGGGCGCGATCCCGGTACGTTCCAGCATCGCGTTCGCCTCGCGCTCGAGTGCCTGGAACAGTGCCTCGAGGGCCGGCGGATCGGCATCGTCCAGACGTCTGTACCAGGTGCGCGCATAGTCGCGACGAACGTCGGTGCCGACCAGACCCAGCGCAGAGAAGGCACCGGTCGCCGGCGGGATCAGGATCTCCCGCATCTCCAACTCCTCGGCGAGCGCCGCCGCGTGTAGCGGACCGGCACCACCGAAGGCGGTGAGCGTGAACTCGCGAGGGTCATGGCCGCGCTCGATCGAGACCGTGCGCAAGGCGTCGGCCATGGCATTGTTGACGATCTCCAGGATCGCCGCCGCCGCCGCGTGCACGTCAAGGCCGAGCGGTTCGGCGATCCGCACGCGCAGCGCCGTCTCGGCGCGTGCCGGGTCGACTGGCAGCCCGCCACCGAGCAGGGAGTCAGCGCCGAGTCGTCCCAGCACCAGATTGGCATCGGTCACGGTAGGCGCTTCGCCGCCCCGGCCGTAACAGACCGGCCCGGGCTCTGCCCCGGCGCTGCTGGGACCGACTCGCAGTGAGCCGGCGGGGTCAATCCAGGCAATGCTGCCGCCGCCGGCGCTGACCTCGGCGAGATCGACCACCGGGATCCGAATGGGATGACCGGTGCCGTGCACGTGACGCGCGCCGCTGCCGTGTCCACCGACCTCGTACTCCGGCGTGGTGCTGATCCGGTGATCCAGGATGAGGCTGGCCTTGGCGGTGGTTCCACCCATGTCGAAGGTGATCTGGTTCGGACGCTCGATGCGCCGGCCGAGCATCGCCGAGGCGATGACACCCGCGGCCGGACCGGATTCGACCACCACCGCGGGGACCTTCAGGACCTCGTCGATCTCCAGCAGACCACCACTGGATCCCATCACGTACGGCGAGGGCAGGCCCAGGCCGGTCACTGCCTCGTCGAGCACCCTCAGGTAGGACCGCAGGATCGGCGCCACATAGGCACAGATGGCGGTGGTACTGGTGCGTTCGAACTCGCGGATCTCGGGCAGCACCTCGCATGACAGGAACACCGGCACGTCGGGCAGGCGCGCGCGCAGGAAGTCGCCGAGCATCCGTTCGTGACGGTCGTTGAGAAAGGAGAACAGCAGGCTGACCGCAATGGCCTGCGCGTCGATCTCGACCAGACGCTCGACCAGCGATTCGAGGCTGGCCGGATCCAAGGCGCGCAGCACCCGGCCCTCGGCGTCCACGCGTTCGTCCACCTCGAAGCGCCAGCGCCGGGGCACCAGCACCGAGGGTGGATCCTGGAAGGTGTCGTATAGATCTCCTCGAGTCGATCGACGCAGCTCGAGCACGTCGCGAAAGCCACGGGTGGT
>JAGRHX010000401.1 GCA_020444775.1 Gammaproteobacteria bacterium | reverse complement strand
CTGGCGATGAGCATGGTGGTCCGGCACCCCGAGCAGCATGCAATCGTCCCGGCCCTGATCGGCATCGCGCAAGAGGAGCTCGAGCATTTCGCCGATGTCTACAGGGTCATGCGCGGCCGCGGCGTCGACCTGGTCCCGGACATCAAGGATCCGTATGTCGAACGGCTCTACGCGCACGTACGCCATGGCCGTGAGAGCCGCTTCCTGGATCGGCTGTTGGTGTCCTCGGTGATCGAATGCCGCGGCGCCGAGCGCTTCGGCATCATCGCTGCCAGCCTGGATGACGCCGAGCTTCGCGACTTCTACCAGCGTCTGTGGCGCGCCGAGATCAAGCACGGCCATCAGTTCGCGGACATGGCCTTGAAGGTCTTCGACGAGGATATCGTCCTTGCGCGCCTGCGCGAGCTGATGAGCATCGAAGCCGAGATCGTCGAGCAGCTGGACTGGCGCCCGTCCCTGCACTGAGGAGCGCGCGTCGGTCGCCCTCAACCCACCGGTCGAAGCATCGCGCCATTGACATAGTGTACGAGCGACACTATTGTTAGTGTCACATTGACACTAAGTGACCATCGGACCGCGATGACCGTCGATTCACACAGCGCCGCTGCCGGCCGGATCGGATCTGCCCGTGCCGGCTCCAGGAAGCGAACGAACGCGCGGCCGCGCGTGGTCAGCGTGGTGGTCGTGTTCACGCTTCGTGACCAGCGTTTGAAGGTGCTGCTGTCGAGAGTGCCGGACCGGGATCGGAGCGAGCTCCCCACGGATCCGGCTGACGGCATCGCCGGCGACTGGACGCTGCCGGCCTCCGAGGTGGCCGAGAACGAAGCCCTGGAGACCTGCGCGCTGCGCGCGCTGGAAGAAGGCACCGGTCTGTCCGGTGTCTATCTGGAACAGCTCTACACCTTTGGCGAACCGGGTCGCGAGCCACACCGACGCACCATCGCGGTGTCCTACTACGCCCTGGTGCCGTCGGAGCGACTTCAGCTCAGACCGCCAGTCACGGCCGCCGCCATCGACTGGTTCGCGCTCGACACGCTCCCGCCGCTGGTCTTCGACCACGGCGACATCGTTCGCTTCGCCCGCGCACGGCTGGCGGCCAAGCTGGACTATTCGACGATTGCCCTGCAGTTCATGCCGGCCACCTTCACCTTGAGCGAGCTCCAGCAGGTGTACGAGCAGATACTCGACGAACCCCTGGACAAGCGCAATTTCCGCAAGCGCATTCTCGCGCTGGATCAGCTCGACGAAACCGGGCAGACCAGGCGCATCGGCACCCATCGCCCCGCCCGGCTCTACAAGGTCAGGCATCCGGGGGCGGTACACATCATCAAGTGAGACAAGCTCATGTCCGCAAGCATCCCCGTCCAAGTTCCGGATTCGAGCGCGGTCAGCGCGGTTGCACCCGTGCTGGCCGACGATGAGCGCACGCGGCTGATGGCTCGCGCGCGACAGCTGCTCGCGCAGCAGGATGCGGTTCTGCTCGCGCACTACTACACGGATCCGGACCTGCAGATCCTGGCCGACGAGACCGGTGGTCACGTCGCCGACTCACTCGACATGGCGCGATTCGGCGCTGAGCACCCGGCCAGCACGATCGTCGTCGCAGGCGTTCGCTTCATGGGTGAGACGGCCAAGATCCTGAATCCCGAGAAGCGGGTGCTGGTCCCGGAGATCGACGCCAACTGCTCGCTGGATCTCGGCTGCCCGGCCGAAGCCTTCGATGCGTTCAAGGCCGAGCATCCGGATCGGACCGTGGTCGTCTACGCCAACACCAGCGCCGCGGTGAAGGCACGCGCCGACTGGATGGTGACCTCGAGCATCGCGCTCGAGATCGTCGGCGAGCTCAAGGCCCGCGGCGAGAAGCTGCTGTGGGCGCCGGATCGCTTTCTCGGCGACTACATCCAACGCGAGACCGGCGCCGACATGGTCATGTGGGACGGCGCCTGCATCGTCCACGAAGAGTTCAAGGCCGAGCGACTCATCGAGATGCGTTCGCGATATCCGGACGCCGCGGTGCTGGTACATCCGGAATCACCGCGCGGCGTCGTCGAGCTGGCGGACGTCGTCGGCTCCACCTCGAAGCTGGTCAGTGCCGTGCAGGAGCTGCCCAACAGCACCTTCATCATCGCCACCGACAAGGGCATCTTCCACAAGATGCAGCAGCTGGCGCCGGGCAAGACCCTGCTCGAAGCACCGACCGCCGGCCAGGGCGCGACCTGTGAGAGCTGCGCGCACTGTCCGTGGATGGCGATGAACGGTCTGCACAACCTGGTCCAGGTACTGGAGACCGGCGCCAACGAAATCCACGTGGACCCCGAGATCCGCGAACGCGCCATCATCCCCGTGCGCCGGATGCTGGACTTCGCAGCGCAGCGCAGGACCACGATCGTCGGTAACGCCTGAGCATCGGCGGGCGGAAGGCCATGGAGAGTCGCTCGGTGGTTTCGAAATGCGGGCGAGCACGGATCCAGGACCCGAGACACGGACGTGGCCGCCGGACGCCGCGGCGACCGGCGGCGGAATAATCAGCGCCTTACGGTGTCATTGGAGATAGGGCCCGACGCGGTGCCGTCACGGCCGTCGTGCGGAACCAAGCGCGGCCCGAACGCTCTGATCGTGAAGGTCGTGCCCGAAAAGGAGCCCAATGGATACCCTCACCGCAATGCGCTACTTCGTCCGGGTGGTGGACGCCGGCAGTTTCTCCGAGGCAGCACGCCAGCTCGGCAAGTCCAAGGCCCTGCTCAGCAAGTACGTGGCGGAGCTCGAGAACGAGCTGGGCGTACGCCTTCTCAACCGCACCACCCGGACCTTGAGCCTGACCGAGGTCGGGCGGGTGTATCTGGATCGCAGCCGTCTGGTTCTCGATGACATCGACGAGATCGAGAACACCGTCCGCGAGACCAGTCACGCGCCGATGGGTGAGCTGCGAGTCACCGCCCCGCAGACCTACGGCGAGGTGACGATCGTGCCGATGGTGCGCGAGTTCATCGAGGCCTTCCCGTCGATCTCGGTGGATCTGCGACTCGAGGACCGCTTTGTCGATATCGTCGACGAGGGCTTCGACGTCGCCATTCGTATCGCTGACCTGTCCGACTCCAGTCTGATCTCACGCCGGCTCGGCGGGATACGCATGGTGACCTACGCCTCACAATGCTATCTGGAGAAGCATCCCAGGCCGCTGCGCCCGGAGGAGTTGCGCGAGCATCGCTGCATCATCGACACCAACATGCAGAATCCGCGTTCCTGGCAATACCGGGTCAACGGCCAGCGGATCTCGGTCGCGGTCAACGGCCCGCTCAAGGTCAACAGCGCGCTGGCCGTACGCGACCTGGTGCTGGCCGACGCCGGCATCGGCCTGTCCCCCAGCTTCGTGGTCGAGGCGCATCTGGCTGATGGCCGGCTCATACCGCTTCTGGAACCCTACGAGGCCTACGAGCTGACCATCCACGCGCTTTATGCGCACCGCCGCCATCTGTCCTCCAAGGTACGCTGCTTCGTCGACTTCCTGGGTCAGCGTTTCGACAACGCTCGACTGCATACCGAGAGTGCCGCCTGAGCCCGACCCGCGCCCCGCTCAAGCGGCTCGCAATGCGACCGCCGGCTCGGTGCGTGCCATGCGCCAGGCCGGATGCAGCGTGGCCAGGGCGCTGGCGAACAACGCCAGAGCCAGCGCGCCAAGCAGCACGCCGACGTCCACCTGCAGGCTCATGCTCCAGCCGAAGGCGCGACGATTGATGACGTGCACCAACACACCAGCCAGCGCCAGACCCAGCGGCAGTGACCACAGCCCGGCCATCAGTCCGAGCAGCCCGGACTGACCGAGCACCAGGGCGCCGACCTGCGCACGGGTCATACCCAGCGCCCGGAGCGTGGCCAGCTCTGCGGCCCGCTCCAGCGCCAGGGCCATCAGCGCGGAGACGATACCGATCGCCGCGGTCAAGGTGGCCAGCAACGAGAGCACCCGCGTGATGGCGAAGGTCCGGTCGAAGATCTCCAGGGAAGCCTTGCGGATTCTGGCGTTGCGGATCACCCGGTAGGCACGCTCGCCAACCGGATCTCCGACCGTGCCCTGTGTGCCCTGTGTGCCCTGCGGGCCTGTCGTTGCCTCGACCTGGGCGTCGCCAGAGGTCTGCGCCAGACGTTGATGCAAGCGCGTTACGAAGGCGTCCTGATCGACCCCGGGCGCCAGCTTCAGGGCCAGGCTGCCGACTCCGGCCGAGCCGCCGGCCGTGTACCAGCGCTGATAGCTGGCGCGATCGAGCATCAGCATGCCCTGCTCGGAGGTGTAGTCACGAAACACCGCAACGATCGGCAGCGTTTGCGCGCCCACCGGTGTCTGCAACACCAGCGATTCACCGATCTGCAGCTGGTGGCGGTGGGCAAACGGCTCCGAGACCAGGATCCCGCCGCCGTCTTCCAGCACCCGATAGGCACGCTCGGCACGGCCCTGCAACAGCTGCAGCCCACGATAGGCGAAATCCCCACCAACAACCTTCATCGGTACCAGACCGAAGCCGGTCTGCACCGTCACGTCCAGCGAGCCGGCCGTCTGCTGCACACCCGGCATCGCCGCGACCAGCTCCGGCAGAGCCGCTGGCAAGCGTGTGTCGTGGCCGGGGGCGACGATGTAGACGTCGCCACTGAGCGTCGCACCCAGCCAGTCGTCCAGCGACAGACGAAAGCTGGACACCATCAGCTGCACCCCCACGGTCGCCGATAGCGCCACGGCCAGCGCGGCGACCGCCACCGCGGTGCGGCTCAGACCACGTCGCACACCACCGAACAGCAGCGCGCCACGCCAGTCAGAGAGCAGATGTGTCCGGACGCTGAGCCACTGCAGCCCGGCACACAGACGGATGACGATGAATGGCGTTGCCAGCGCGAAGGCCAGCACCATCAGCAGCAGACAGGCGAACCCGGCCAGCAGACCCTGGAGCGAGAGCAGCACCAGTCCAATCGCCAACAACAGCACCCCGACGACGGCCAGCCGGGTCGCAAGACCCAACACCCGACGCTCCAGGGTGGAACGCGCGAACGCGACTCGCGGACTGACCCGAGCGGCCTCCAGCGCCGGCGCCAGGGCGGCCAGCGCCGAGCCGGGCACCGCCAGCAACATGGCCTTGAGCACGGTCGGCCAGCGCAAGCCGGCCTCGGCGACGGCCACCGTGAAGTAATGATCGTTGATGACCTGCGTGACCAGGCCGATCAGCCGCTGCGCGAGGCCCCAGCCACCGAGGCTGCCGAGCAGGCCGGCAACCACACCGATCGCAGCGGCCTCGAGCACCACCACGGCGAGCGTCTGCAGTCGGGTCGCCCCCAGCGCGCGCAGCAAGCCGAACTGGGCGCGACGCCGAACCACCGAGTAGCTCATGGCGTTGAATACGAGGAACAGCCCGACCACCAAGGCCAGCAGGCTCAACATCAACAGGTTGAGCCGAAACGCACGTGTCAGCTCGCGTGCCGTCCGCGCCCGGCTGCCCGCATCCTGCAAACGTGCATCGGCGGGCAACAGCGCTTGCACTCGCTCCCGCCAGGCGGTCACCCGCGACGCCTCCGGCTCGATGAGGTCGACCCGCGACAGGCTGCCCTGCCGGCCCAGCAGCATCTGGGCGACCGACAGATCGGCGATGAGCACGTTGCGCAACGCCTCGACACGATTCGGGGCCAGGCCACGCAGCTCGCCGACCAGGGTCAATCGTTGCGCGCCGGCGCCACCACGCACCGTGTAGTGCTCGCCCATACGCCAGCCCAGATCGCGGGCGGTTTGCGAGGTCGCCAGGACACTGCCCGGCTCGGCGAGCATACGCGTCAACAGCCCGCTCCGGTCCGTCTCGCCGGGCGACGCGGTCGGCGCCCCCACACTGTCGATGAAATCCCGAAACGCCCCCTCGGAGAGCGGATCCAGACCGAGCAGGCTCAGCGGGCGCGGTGACCTGGTGTCCTCGGTGTCGGGCTCCGGCAGCCACAGCTCGCCCTCCAGCACCGGTGCCATGTCCGCGTGCGGCAGTCCCATCCGCAGCCGCGCGTACTCATCGTCACGCAGATGACCTCCGGGTCGCGAGACGAAGTGCGTGGCACGTCCGAGCACCACCTCGGAGGAATGCTCGAAGGCGCGCTGCGCGGCGTCGATGGTCAGGTCGATGGCCACCACCACGGCGATCCCCAGCGCAACGCCGACCAGGGCCAGCAACAGCTGCCACGGGGTCCGCAGCGACATGCGCAGATTGGCACGCAACAACCAGCTCATCCACCGACCCGTGGCGCTTCCGGAGTTGTAGTATCGACTCGCTGCAGCCGCCCCTGACTCAAGCACAGGACCCGGTCGGCACGCGCGGCAGCGGCATCGTTGTGGGTCACCATCACCAGCGTGCCCTGCTCGGCACCGCAAAGCTCGAACAGTATGTCGAGCACCTGCTGGCCGCTGCGGGCATCGAGGTTTCCGGTCGGCTCGTCGGCAAACAGGATATCCGGGCGGGTAACGAGGGCGCGCGCCAGCGCGACCCGCTGCTGCT
>JAGRHX010000400.1 GCA_020444775.1 Gammaproteobacteria bacterium | reverse complement strand
CTCGGGGATGTCCTGCAGGTGCTCGAGCACCAGCCCGTTCAGGGTCTTGGGGCCCTCGGTGGGCAGCTCCCAGCCGAGCGTGCGGTTGAGCTCGCGAAGATTGGCGCTGCCATCGACCAGATAGCTGCCGTCCTCTTGCGGGTGGACGTCGGTGCTGATGTGGGCGGGGTCGGTCGTGAACTCGCCCACCACCTCCTCGAGCAGGTCCTCCAGCGTGACCAGGCCGAGGATGTCGCCATACTCGTCGACCACCAGTCCGAGTCGCGCGTGTCGACGCTGGAAGTTGCGCAGCTGGATGTCCAGTGGCGTGCCCTCGGGCACGAAATACGGCTCGTCCAGATAGTCGACCAGGCTGGTGGGGTCGAATTCCCCGCGGGTCAGCTGTGGCATCAGCCGGCGGATGTGGAGCACGCCGATCACGTTGTTCACATCGCCCCGATAGACTGGAAGCAAGGTATGCTGGGTGTGTGTGATCTGTTCGATGATCTCGGCCGGCTCGTCGCTGAGGTCGATACCGTTGATCTCGTTGCGTGGCACCATGATGTCATCAACCGAGACCCGTTCCAGGTCCAGGATGCTGACCAGCATGCGTTTGAACCGTCTGGAAATGAGTGCCCCGGCCTCGTTCACCAGGGTCCGCAGCTCCTCGCTGGTGAGTTGCTCGGCGTCGATCCGGTCGAGGTTGATACCGAGTAGATTGAGCAGCGTGTTGGCGACCCAGTTGGTGACGACGACGAACGGGTAGAGGATCCAGATCAGCAGCCGAAGCACGTACGAGGCCGGCAGCGCGATGCGCTCAGGGTAGATGGCGGCGACGGTCTTCGGCGCCACCTCGGCGAAGATCAGGATGATCGGGGTGAGCACGAAGGGGGCCAGCGCGACGCCCGTCTCACCGAGGACCTCGAAGGCGATGATCGCGGCCACCACGGTGGCCATGATGTTGACGAAGTTGTTGCCCAGCAGGATGACGCCGATCAATCGATCGGGGCGATCCAGCAGCCGACTGGCCAGGCGTGCGGAGCGGTGACCCTCGCGGGCTAGATGACGGAGCCGATAACGGTTCAACGCCATCATTCCGGTCTCCGAGCTGGAGAAGAACGCGGACAGCGCCACCAGCACGACCAGCGCACCGATCAAGACGGCTAACGGAAGTTCACTCACGGGGGGATCTCTGGGCTGTGTTGCGGGCCGGGTCAGGCCGGGCCCGGATGCGAGCGCGGGACATCGACGAGGCCGGCCGCGTATGGACGGCAGCGGGGTGCGCTCTGATGGCGCGGATGGAGCATCCGGGAGGCATGGACCGGGACATCGAAGCGGCGGTAGATGGCGACGACGGCGTACGTTTGTCGGGGTAAGCGCATTGATTCTTCGACATCGAGATGACCAAGAGTGTGGAGCATTGGGCGGGCGTGTCAAGCACGCCGCGTGCGGGCCCCACGCGTGCCGGGCTGGCGCAGTGCGGGCCAGCGACGGACAATCGCTTCATCGAAACGCTGTTGTGCAGCGTAGACGAGCGGGACGCTCAAGCCGGGCATACGGGATCCGTGCATAAGGGATCCAGGTAGACGGTATCGATGCATAATCACGACTCCAGCGACCACCACAATCACGCGCACGGCCACGGCCACGGTCACGACGACGAAGGCCGAGTGCTGAAGGCGATGTGGCTGAGTGGCGCCTTCATGCTCGTCGAGGTCGTCGGCGGCCTGCTGTCGGGTTCACTGGCGCTGCTGGCCGACGCCGGTCACATGTTGACCGACACCGCCGCCCTCGCGCTCGCCTACATTGCGTTTCGCATCGCCCGACGTCCGGCCGATGCGCAGCGATCCTATGGCTATCATCGTTTCCCCGTCCTGGCCGCTTTTCTCAACGGCGTGACCCTGCTGGCAATCGTTGCCTGGATCGGTGTCGAGGCGGTGCAACGGATTCGCGAGCCATCGCCGGTGCTGGAAGGTCCGATGCTGCTGGTGGCCTCGCTCGGTCTGGTGGTCAACCTGGTCGCGTTCCGCATCCTCCACGGCGGATCGCGCGAGAATCTGAATCTGCGCGGCGCGCTGTTGCACGTGCTCGGCGATCTGCTCGGCTCGGTCGCGGCCATCGTTGCCGCGCTGGTGATCATGTTCACGGGCTGGACACCCATCGACCCGTTGTTGTCGGTGCTCATCGCGAGCATGGTGCTGGTCAGTGGCCTGCACCTGGTCAGACAATCCGGACACGTGCTCATGGAGGGCAGTCCGGCGAACATCGACGAGCGCACCGTCAAATCGACGATCGTCTCGCGGGTGCCCGAGGTGGACGACGTGCATCATCTGCATCTGTGGTCGTTGACGCCCGGCCGACCACTGCTGACCCTGCATGCGCACGTCCGTGCGGATGCCAATCACGAGCGGGTGCTGGAGAGCATCCTGGCCTGTTTGCACGAGCAGTTCGGCATCGACCATGCCACGATCCAGCTCGAGCACGGGCGCTGTCTGACCGACGGTGTCGCGCGGCATTGAACCCGCGTGACGGCAGGTCGGGCAGAATGACGCAGCATCCCCTGGAGAGCGGCGGTTCAGCACTGCGACTGAAGCGTTGTTCGCGGCGAATCTTCTGGAGTCCATTGACGTGTTCGAATCACTGACGAGTCGTCTCAAGCGCACGGTCGACGGCCTGCGCGGCCGTGGTCGCCTGACCGAGGACAACATCAAGGAAACCCTGCGCGAGGTGCGTCTGGCGCTGCTGGAAGCGGATGTCGCGCTACCTGTGGTGCGTGACTTCATCGCCTCTATCCGCGAGCGGGCGCTCGGCCAGGAGGTGACCCGGAGCCTGTCGCCGGGGCAGGAGCTGGTGCGGATCGTCCAGGAGGAGCTGATCGCGCTGATGGGCGAGGCCAACGAGGGCCTGAATCTCAGTGCCCAGCCGCCGGTCGTGATCATGGTGGCCGGTCTGCAGGGCTCGGGTAAGACCACCACCGTGGCCAAGCTGGCCAGACAGCTGCATCGCAATCAAAAGAAGAAGGTGCTGCTGGTCTCGTGTGACGTCTACCGGCCGGCCGCGATCGAGCAGCTCGCGACCCTCGCCACCCAGGTGGAGGTCGACTGTCATCCGAGCAATGCCACGCAGAAGCCGGTGGACATCGCGCGCGGCGCGCTGGACGAGGCGCGACGTCGTTTCTATGACGTGCTGATCGTCGACACCGCGGGCCGATTGCACATCGATGACGCGATGATGGAGGAGGCGCGCGCCATCCACCGCGTGGTCAATCCGACGGAGACGCTGTTCGTGGTGGACAGCATGACCGGTCAGGACGCCGCGAACACCTCCAAGGCCTTCGACGAGGCGCTACCGCTGACCGGTGTGATCCTGACCAAGACCGACGGCGACGCGCGCGGTGGTGCGGCGCTCTCGATCCGTCAGATCACCGGTAAGCCCATCAAGTTCATCGGTAGTGGCGAGAAGGTCGACGCGCTGGAGCCCTTCCACCCGCAGGGCATGGCCTCGCGTATTCTCGGCATGGGCGATGTCATCAGCCTCATCGACCAGCTGCAGCGCGGCGCGGACGAGGAAGACCGCAAGAAGGCGGACAAGCTGGTCCGCAAGATGAAGAAGGGCAAGGAGTTCGATCTGGAGGATTTTGCCGGTCAGATCCGACAGATGCGCAAGATGGGCGGGCTGGCCAGCATGATGGACAAGATCCCGGGCATGGGCAGCGTGCCGGACAACGTCAAGAGCCAGGTCAATGATGGCGAGATGGTCAAGCTCGAGGCGATCATCAACTCGATGACGCCGGGTGAACGTCGCCGACCGGACATCATCAACGGCTCACGCAAGCGCCGCATCGCGGCGGGTTCGGGGACCCGCGTTCAAGACATCAATCGACTGCTCAAGCAGCACCAGCAGATGCAGAAGATGATGAAG
>JAGRHX010000399.1 GCA_020444775.1 Gammaproteobacteria bacterium | reverse complement strand
ACTTTCCGCAGCCGGACTCGCCGACGATTCCCAGCGTCTCGCCAGGCCAGACTTCGAAGGAGATCTGATCGACGGCATGCACGAAGGAACGTTTGCGTGTCGGCCGGGCCCCACCGACGGGGAAGTACTTGCGCAGATCGTTGACGACCAACAAGGGTTGTAGCGGCATCGTCGTAGCAGCGCCCGCTGCGCTGGCCGCGCCCGCGCTCATCATCCGATCCTCACGTCCATGGCTTCGCGCAGACCATCGCTGAGCAGATTGAAGCTCATCGAGGTCAAGAAGATCATCACACCTGGCAAGGCAGAGATGACCGGATTGACCCAGATGGCCTGACGAAGATTGTTGAGCATCAGGCCCCATTCCGCATCCGGCGGGGTCACTCCGAGCCCCAGGAAGCTCAGACCGGCCGCGAGTATGATCGAGATGGAGACGAGGCTGGTGGCATAAACCAGTATCGATCCGAGCACATTGTTCAAGACATGGAACCACATGATCGTGAGCGGCCGGGCACCGCTGGTACGGGCAGCATCGACGAAGTCCAGGCCACGCACCTGAGCCGTCAGCGTCTCGGAGATGCGCACGATCGGCGGCACGAAGGTTATGGTCAATGCCAACAGTGTATTGCCGAGCCCGGACCCGAGGATGCCGCAGATCGCGATGGCCAGCAGTATCGAGGGAAAGGCATAGAGCACATCCATGCCGCGCATGATCAACGTGTTGACCAGCCCGCGGAAATAGCCGGCTATCACGCCCAGGGTGCCGCCGATCAGCAGCGCGAGCAGCACCGGCAGCACGCCGGCAATCAGCGACAATCTGGCGCCATAGACCAGACGGCTGAAGAGATCGCGCCCGGTCTCGTCCGTTCCCAGCCAATGCCCCTTGTAGCCAAATCCCTTCAAGCGACCCAACACCGAGCCCTTCAATGGATCGTGGGTGGCGATGTAGGGTGCGAACACGGCGACCACGATGATCAGCAAGATGACGCCAGCCACCGCGAGGGTCAGCCAATCGCTGCGCAGCCGCTCCCACACTCGCTGCCAGTAACCACGTCCCTGCCGCGCGCGCGCGAGCGCGCTGGTGCCGTCGACCACGCTGACACTGACCATGCTCATCGTCGCAACCGTGGGTCGATCAAGGCTTGCAGCAGATCGACCAGGATGTTGAGGAACACGAAGATCGCGGCCAGCACCAGGATGGTTGCGGACAGCACCGGAATGTCGCGCCTGAAGATGGCCAGATTCATCAGGTTGCCCGAGCCGGGCCAGTTGTACACCGTCTCGACCAGGATTGAGCCGCCGAGCAGATAGCCGAGCTGCAGCCCCATCACCGCGAGTATCGCGGGCGCCGCGTTCTTTACGATATGAAACAGGATCCGGCGCGAGCGCAATCCCTTGACCTCGAGCGTGCTGACGAACTCCTGGTTGATGATCTCCAGCACCGTGGAGCGCACCAGCCGGCTCACCACACCCATGGGGATGAGTGAGAGGGTGAGCACCGGCAGCACCAGATGCTCGAGCTGGGCGCCGCTGAGCAAGGGTGCATCCGGCGCCATGCCCTGAGCCGGCAGCAGGTTGAAGGTGACAGCGAATATAGCGACCAGCACGATGCCTACCCAGTAATGCGGCAAGCTCACACCGGTGATGGCAATCGAGGAGAACAGCTTGTCGGGCCATCGACCGTGTGAGAAGGCGGCCAGCAGGCCGAGCGCAATCCCGAGCCCGAAGCCGACCCCGGCCGCGGGCAGCGCCAGCATCAAGGTGTTGGCAAGCGCCGAGCCCAGCTCGTTCGCAACCGGCTGATTGGTGAAGATGGACACGCCGAGGTCCCCGCGCAGTAGATTGCCGAGCCAGATGAAGTACTGCTCGTACACGGGTCGGTCCAGCCCGAAACGGGCCCGCAAAGCGTCAGCGACGTCCGCGGGCGCTTCGGGCGGAATCAACAGATCCGCGACATCGCCCGGGGCGAGCTGCACCAGGGCGAAGATCACCACCGAGACCCCGAGCAGGATCGGGGCCGCGTACAGTACCCGGCGGATGACGAAGAGCCACATCAGCGCGCTTCCTGCTCAGGTCCGCGGCTTGCCGCTCATTGCAGATCGACGGTTGTGAAATCCTGGAACCAGCTTTGCGCTGAAACGAAACCCTTGACCTTCTTGGCCATCGCGCGTGGGTTCAGATCGTGCACGATCCATAGCCAGGGTGCCTGGTCGACCACGATCTCGTTCAGACGTGTGATCTTCTTGTCGATCTCTGCCGGATCGGTGGAGCGCTGAATCTCGTCGAGCAACCTATCCCACTCCTCGTCCTTGAAATGCCCCCAGTTGGAGCCGTTCGGCGTGAAGTTCCCGGACCAGAACCAGCGGGCCATCTGCGAGATATCCGAAGAGACCAGACTGATGTTGACCGCGTCCGAGCCGAGCGCGGGCGGCGCGGTCGGCTCGTTTCGAAACGCAACCAGCATCGTGCCCCATTCCACGACCTCGAACTCGATCTCGAAGCCGCATTCGGCCAGGGTCTGCTGCAGGAACTCGTTCATCGGCAGCGGCAGCATCTGGCCGGAGCCGCTGGTGGAGATCATGACCTTGGCCTTGACCGGCTTGTCCGGGCCATAGCCGGCTTCCGCCAGCAGGGCCTTCGCCTTGTCCGGGTCGAACGTGTAGGCGTTGGCCGGCGAGCCGAACTTGCCGCTGCCCTTCTTGAAAAAGCCGTAGGAGGGCTCGGCGGTGCCGTTCAGCAATTCCACCATGCCGTCGCGGTCGATGCAGTAATTGGCGGCCTGCCGCACCTTCACGTCGCGGAAGGGCGAATCTTCCTTGGCGAGGTTGAACACCCACGGCCAGTTGTGCGGATAGCTGTTGGTGACGATCTCATAGCCGGCGCCTTTCAGGCTCGGGATCGCATCCGGCGGCGGCACCTCGATCCAGTCCACCTGCCCGGACCGCAGCGCCGCCAGGCGCGTGGTCGCCTCGGGCATGGGATAAAGCTCCATGCCGTCCAGCTTCGGCACGCGGTCCTTGTCCCAATAGGTGGCGTTCTTCGCCAGGCTGACGCTGATGCGCGGCTTGAAATCGGTGATCTTGAACGGGCCGGTGCCGGACGGCGCCTTGGCGAACGCGGCCCAGTCGCTGCCCACCTTCTCGAACTGGGTCGGGCTGGAATACAGCATGTAGACCAGCAGATAGGGGAAGTAGCTGAGCGGTCGGTCGGTGCTGATCTCCAGCGTGTAGTCGTCGATCTTGCGATAGCCCGCCACATTCGGGTTGCGCGCCCGGACAATGGCGGAGCCCTGCGGCTCGAACTGGGGCGCGTCGGAATTGTAATACCGCTCCAAGTTCCAGATCGCGGCGTCGGCGTTGAAGGGCGAGCCGTCGTGGAAGGTGAC
>JAGRHX010000398.1 GCA_020444775.1 Gammaproteobacteria bacterium | reverse complement strand
ACACGGCGATGAAGCCGATGGCCGAAGGCACTGACACGTACTGCCCTGTGATCGCCAGACCGAACACGCCGCCGATGATTGCAAAGGGCACGTTGGCGATGATGAGCGCGGCGTGGGTGAGCGAATTGAAGGCGGTGTAGAGCAGGAGGAAAATGAGCCCGATGGTGAGCGGCACAATCAGCGCCAGCCGCGCCATGGCGCGCTGCTGGTTCTCGAAGGCGCCGCCCCACTCGAGCCAGTAGCCCTCGGGCAGTTTCACCTGGCTCCTGATCTTCGCGTCGGCCTCCTTGACGAAGCCGTCCACGTCGCGCCCCTTCACGTCCATCTGCAGCACCGCATAGCGGCTCAGCTGCTCGCGGCGGACGAAGGTATAGCCCTCGTCCATCTCCACCGTGGCGACGCGCGAGAGCGGCACCAACGCCCCGGTCTGGGTGCGCAGCGGGATATCGCTGATCGCCTGCAGGCTGTCGCGGAAGGCCGGGTCGAGCCGCACCTGGATGTCGAAGCGGCGCACGCCGTCGAGCAGCGTGCTGACGGCCTTGCCGCCGATGCCGGCTTGGACCACCTCCAGTATTTCGTCGGCATTGATGCCGAAGCGCGCCGCCTCCTCGCGCCTGACTTTCACCACGATCTGCGGCTTGCCCTTGTTGGCTTCCAGCGAGAGGTCGGCCACGCCGGGCACACGGGCCAGCACCGCCTTGATCTGCGCGCTGAAGCGATCGAGCTCGCCCAGGTCCTCGCCATAGAGTTTGAGCGCCAGGGTTGCGCGCACGCCGGAGATCAGTTCCTCCACACGCATCTGGATCGGTTGGGTGTAGCCGGGCACGACGTTGGGGACGACCTCTTCCAGCGTCTCCTGCATCGCCTCTTCCAGATCCTTGATCGAGCGTCCTGTGTCCCACTCGCCCTCCGGATGCAAGGCGGTGTAGATCTCCATGTAGTTCACGTCGGCGGTTTCACCCTTTTCCGCCCGGCCGATCATCGCCAGCGTCGTCTCCACCTCTGGAAACGTCTTGAAAGCCTCGGCGATGGTTTGGCTGGTGCGGATCGACTCGTCGAGCGAGGTCGACGGAATGCCGGTCACACGCCACATGATCGAGCCTTCCTGCAGTTGTGGCATGAACTCCTTGCCGAGGAAGGGAAACAGAGCCAGGCTGCCCGCCATGGCTAGGCCGGCTGAGACCACGACGACGCGCTTGTTCGCCAGGGCGGCCTGCAGCAGCGGTTGATAGCGCCGCTTGATGAAGGCCATCAGTCGGGTGTCCTTTTCCTCGCCGGGCTTGAGCAGCATCGCCGCGAGCACCGGGATCAGGGTCAGGCTCAGAATCAGTGAGCCCGCCATGGCGAACGCGATGTTGAAGGCCATCGGTTTGAACAGCTTGCCCTCCAAACCTTCGAGGCTGAACAGCGGCAGAAACACGACGATGATGATCAGGATGGCGAACGCGATCGGATTGGCCACTTCGTGCGCCGCAGCCAGGACTGCAGCGGTGCGATTGACCGGCTCGCCGTGCGCGCGCCGCTCGGCCATGATGCGGTAGGCGTTCTCGACCATGACCACGGCGCCATCGACCATCATGCCGATGCCGATCGCCAGACCGGCCAGCGACATCAGATTCGCCGAGAGTCCGGATTGGCCCATGCCGATGAAGGCGATCAGCATCGCCAGCGGCAAGGTGACGATCACCACCAGGGCCGAGCGCAATTCGCCTAGGAACAGGAACAGGACCAGGGCCACCAGGATCGAGCCCTCGACCAACGCGCGCGTGGCGGTACCGACTGCCTTGTTGACCAGATCCGTGCGCTCATAGATCGGCCGCACCACCATGCCCTCAGGCAGGGCCCTGGCCACGGTGTCGAGCTTGGCCTTGACCGCTTCGACCACGTCCTTGGCATTCTCGCCGATGCGCGCCAGAGCCATGCCCAGCACCACTTCCTCGCCATCGCGCGTAACCGCCCCGAAGCGCGGCGCCGGCGCAGGCGTCACCCGGGCCACATCCCGCAGATACACCGGCACACCGTCCTCGGACTTGAGCACGATGGCACCGATGTCCTCGGCTGAGCGCACCAGGCCCAGGCCGCGGACCAGGTACTGTTCGCGGCCTACGTCCATCACGTTGCCGCCGACCTGGCCGTTGTTCGCCGGAATGGCTTCGATCACATCGGCAAAGCCAAGGCCACGGGCGTACAGTCGTTGCGGATCGATTTGCACCTGGAATTCGCGCTCGCCACCGCCCCAGGAGGTGACGTCGTCCACGCCCGGCGCGGTGCGCAGGATCAGCCGCAGGGTCCAGTCCTGCCAGGTCCGCAGATCCATGTCGGAGATCTGCTCGGCCGACACTCCGGGTGCGCGCTCCACCGTGTACCAGAACACTTGGCCGAGGCCCGAGGCATTGGGCCCCATGCTGGGTTTGCCGTAGCCCTCCGGCAGTCGATCGCCGACCTCCTGCAGCCGCTCGTTGACCAATTGGCGCGCGAAGTAGATGTCCATGTCGTCGTCGAAGTAGACCGCGACATAGGACAGACCAAACAGGCTGACCGAGCGGATTTCCTGGACCTTGGGCAAACCCGCCATCGCCGACTCGACCGGAAAGGTCAGCAGCTGTTCGACATCCTCGGCAGCCAGACCGGGCGATTCGGTGTAGATGTTGACCTGCGCCGGCGTCACATCCGGGAAGGCATCGATCGGCACATCCCGTACGGCTCGGGCACCCAGGAAGGCGACGACACCGAAGACGATCAGCACCAGGAACTTGTAGCGCAG
>JAGRHX010000397.1 GCA_020444775.1 Gammaproteobacteria bacterium | reverse complement strand
AGATCAGCTCCTCCACGCGCATCTGAATCGGCTGGGTGTAGCCGGGCACCACATTGGGCACGGCCTGCTCCAGGGTCTCCTCCATCGCCTCTTCGAGGTCCTTGAGGCTCCGGCCCGTGGTCCAGTCTTCCTCGGGATGCAGTGCGGTGTAGATCTCCATGTAGTTCACGTCGGCGGTTTCGCCTTTCTCGGCCCGGCCGATCATCGCCAGCGTGGTTTCCACTTCGGGAAACTTCTTGAACGCCTCGGCGATGGTATTGCTCGTGCGAATCGACTCATCGAGCGAGGTCGAGGGAATGCCGGTCACCCGCCACATGATCGAGCCTTCCTGCAGCTGCGGCATGAACTCCTTGCCGAGCAGGGGGAACAGCGCGAGGCTGAACACCAGCGCCGCTGCAGCGCTGCCGACCACGATGCGTTTGTGCGCCAGAGCGGCGTTCAGCAGCGGTCGGTAGCGCGCCTTGATGAAGGCGACGAGACGCGTGTCCTTTTCCTCGCCGGGCTTGAGGATCATCGCCGCCAGCACCGGGATCAGGGTCAGGCTGAGTATCAGCGAGCCGGCCATCGCAAACGCGATGTTGAATGCCATCGGCTTGAACAGTTTGCCTTCGAGACCTTCGAGCGAGAACAGCGGCAGGAACACCACGATGATGATCATGATCGCGAAGGAAATCGGGTTGGCCACCTCGTGCGCCGCGGCGAGCACGGCCGCGGTGCGGTCGACCTTTTCGCCGTGGGCGCGGCGCTCGGCCATGATTCGATAGGCGTTCTCCACCATGACCACGGCGCCATCGACCATCATACCGATGCCGATTGCCAAACCTGCTAGCGACATCAGGTTGGCCGACAGCCCGAACTGGCCCATGCCGATGAAGGCGATCAGCATCGCCAGCGGCAGCGTGACGATCACAACCAGGGCCGAGCGCAGTTCGCCGAGAAACAGAAACAGGACCAAGGCGACCAGCAGCGAGCCCTCGATCAACGCGCGGGTTGCGGTGCCCACGGCCTTGTTCACGAGGTCGGTGCGTTCGTAGATCGGCTTGATCACCATGCCGTCCGGCAAGGCGTTTTTCACTGCCTCCAGTTTGGTTTTCACCGCCTCGACCACGTCCTTGGCGTTCTCACCGATACGCGCCAACGCCATGCCGAGCACCACCTCCTCGCCGTCGCGGGTGACCGCGCCGAAACGCGGCGCCGGTGCCTGGCTCACCTCGGCCACATCGCGCACGTAGACCGGCACTCCATCCTCGGCCTTGAGCACGATGCCGCCGATGTCCTCGCCGGTCTTCAGCAGGCCAAGTCCGCGCACCAGATACTGCTCGCGACCGACGTCCAGCACATTGCCGCCGACCTGACCGTTGTTGGCTGCGATTGCATCGATCACATCGCTGAACCCGAGATCGCGGGCATACAGGCGTTGCGGATCGATATGCACCTGGAACTCGCGCTCGCCGCCGCCCCAGGAGGTGATGTCGTCCACCCCGGGCGCGGTGCGCAGGATCAGCCGCAGTGTCCAGTCCTGCCAGGTGCGCAGGTCCATGTCGGTGATCTGTTCGGCCGACACCCCAGGCGCGCGCTCGACGGTGTACCAGAACACCTGGCCCAGACCGGACGCGTTCGGACCCATGCTCGGCTTGCCGTAGCCTTCGGGCAGTCGATCACCGACTTCCTGCAGGCGTTCGTTGACCAACTGGCGGGCGAAGTAGATGTCCATGTCGTCGTCGAAATAGACGGCGACATAGGACAGCCCGAACAGGCTGACCGAGCGGATTTCCTGCACCTTGGGCAGTCCGGCCATGGCCGACTCGACGGGGAACGTCAGCAGCTGCTCGACGTCCTCGGCCGCGAGGCCAGGCGACTCGGTGTAGATATTGACCTGCTTCGGCGTGACATCGGGAAAGGCGTCGATCGGCACGTCGCGTACTGCGCGCGCACCGAGAAAGGCCACCACACCGAACACGATCAGCACGAGGAATTTGTAGCGCAGGGAGAGCTCGATGAGGCGGTTCAGCACGTCGCACCTCCGTGCATTGCGAAGTTGGCATCAGTCATGGTCATCCCCGATCTGCGACTTCAGTTGCTGCGCCTTGAGCACATAGGCGCCTTCGACCACCACCCGATCCCCTTCGTTGAGGCCTTCGAGGATGACGGTCTGATCGCCGATCACCGCACCCGCGCGCACGGCCACGGCATCGATAACGCCATCGGCGTCCTGACGAAACGCCACCGTATCGCCTTCGAGCTGCACCAGGGCCGGGGTCGGCAAGGCCAGGGTTGCCGGGCCGGCATCGCCAGCGCGCAGATGCACCTCGACGAAATCGCCGCCATGCAGGCGGTCACCCTCGTTGGGCACTTCCAGCCGCACCTTGGCATTGCGTGTGGCTTCCGAAGTGTGGTGCGCGCGCTGCATCACGGAGCCTTTCAGGCGCACGTCGCCGAGCACCACCTCGGCTTCAGCGCCGACGGCGATGCGGTGCGCCTGCTCGGCGGGCAACTTGGCGTCGACCCACACCACCGATTCGTCCACCAGTCGGAACAGCGTGTGGCCGGGCTCGATGCGCTCGCCGATCACGAAGGCGTCCTGGGTAATCCGGCCGGCGTGCGGCGCGGTGAGCGTGAACTCGCCATCGGCGAGGCCGCGCTGTTGGGCGGACAGCCCATACGCCTTGGCCGTGGCCCGGGCCTGCTCGACGGCGATCTGCGCTTCGCTGTAACGCCGGCCGGACACGGCCTCGCGGCCGAGCGCCTGCACCCGGGTCCACTCCTGCTCGGCGAGCCGCAGGGCCGCCTGGGCACTGGCCACCTCGATGCTGGACAGTGTCACCAGCGGAGCGCCGGCAGCAACCTCATCGCCGAGCTTGGCGTGGCGCTTGACCACCAGGGCGTCGACGCGTGGCGTGATCAGCGTGGTGCCGTAGGCGTTGTCGACCACCTCGCCGGGAGCGCGCAGCGATTCGCTCAGGGATTGCCGTTGCAGCGGTGCGATGCGGATGCCGGCCGCGGCAAGACTCGCCGCGTCCCAGCGCGGTGAGGCATCGCCGTGGTCATCGTCGTGCGCCTCGCTGGCGGCGGGCGGCGTTGCGGCTTGCTGAGCCTCCTCGGCGCAACCGCTGAGCAGCAGAAGGGCGATCAGGCACAGGGTGAATGTTCGGAAAAGTGAATTCATTGGACGTTCTCGGAAGCGGGGCGATCAAATCCGACCCAGGCATCGAGCCGGCCGGTCGCATACAGGGCTTCGACATGGGCACGCGAGGCCTGCGCTTGCAGGTCGGCGCCGGCAAAGGCGGTGTCGAGGGATTGGTTGAGTTGGGTCAGGAAGTCGGCGGTGCTTACCTCGCCGGCACGCCACAGGCGCTCCAGCAGGTCGGCGCGTTCGATGAGCTGTGGGCCGGGGCCCTGCGACCAGCGCGACCAGGCCTGGTCCAGCGCTTCCGAGGTGCGCAGGCTGCGTTCCGCCCGAGCACGCAACTCCAGTTCAACCCGCTTCTGCTCGGCCCGCGCCGCCTCGGCGTCAGCCTGAGCCGCCACGACCTCGGCACGGTACGGATTGCGGAACTGCAGCGGCACGCTGATCGCCACACCGAGCACGTTGTCCGAGGCGGAACCCACGTCGAGGCGACCCGCGTTCAGGCTGATCGTCGGGTCCGCCCGGCGCTCGCGCTCGGC
>JAGRHX010000396.1 GCA_020444775.1 Gammaproteobacteria bacterium | reverse complement strand
GATCTGGCCAACAGAAGATCTGGCCGACAAAAAATATCTGGCCGACAGACGATTCGGGCGCGGCGCAAGTCTGCCGGATAGTGTCCGATAACCCGTCTGTGTTCAATCCATGAAGCGCGGACATTCATGTTCCTCAGCAATCGAGCCAGCAGACCACCGGTCATTCACGAGGGCCCGGACCCTGACCCGATTCTGGACGTCCTGAGGGAAGAGAACGTTCATTTGAAGTCGGCTCTGGCCAACATCCAGGGCAACCTCGCCGAATCTGTCGCGGTAAACACCGCCAACATCGACACCTGCCGCGATATCGAGGAGAGCTGCGAGACACTGTCACGCGAGTCGCAGGCGTTCCGGGACGATGCGGACTCGCTGAGCGTGACGATCTCCGAGATCCGCGGGCTTGTCGAGCGCACCGATCAGCAACTCATGGGCATCAACAAGATCGTCGAGCTGATCGAGAGCATCGCCGCCCAGACCAAGCTACTCGCCCTCAATGCGACCATCGAGGCAGCGCGCGCGGGCGAGGCCGGCAAGGGCTTCGCGGTGGTCGCAAACGAGGTCAAGGACCTCTCGAACCAGACACAGGGCGCGGTCAGCAACATCTGCACCGCCATCGAGCAGATCCTGAGCGACTCCAAAGGCGTGGCCGAGCAGATGCGGACCCTTGACGAGCGCAGCAATCAGATGAGCGAGGCGGCTACGGCCTTCAACGAGCGCGTGCATCTGACCAACGACAAGAACGTCGAGGCCGCGCGCAACATCACCAGCTCCAACGATCGCATCTTCATGAGCCTGGCCAAGCTCGACCACGTGCTGTGGAAGGTCAACACCTATTTGAGCGTGCTCGAGAATCGCCCGGTATTCGACTTCGTGGATCACCACAACTGCCGTCTGGGCAAGTGGTACGAGGACGGTGACGGGCGACACTCTTTTGCCGGAACGCCTTCGTTCCGCGGCCTGGAGCAGCCACACTCGGCGGTCCACGATGCGACACGCGCGATCTTCGAGGGGCTACAGGCTGAGGACGCGCAGACCCGCCGGCGTCGCGCAGACATCGCCGCGGCCCTGCGTCGCATGGAGGCCGGTAGCGACGGAGTGTTCGAGCATCTGGACCGGATACTGATCGAGAAAGGAACCTGAGATGGACCTGCGCCCACACCCGACTCGAGCCGACAACAACATCAGCTAGAGTCAGATAGCGACCGCTTCTATGCGACTCGATGCCGGGCACGCGATAGCGCCAGCGCGCAGCCCAGCAGCAGCCACGATGCCGGTATGGGCACCGGTACCGGGGCGCCGCTGGCGGCGATCAGCAAGTCCTCGGTGCGAAGCGTCATCAAGAATCGATTGGCCAGCGCGCTGACGGGCAACAGCCGCTGATCCGAGCCGGCGGCGGCGATGTGCAACGGATCGTCCGGCGCCGAGCGCAGTTCGAAATCCGCGAACCACAACCCCGTCAGCGCAGCCTGGTCCAGGCTGCCGGCGTAGTGCTCGAAATAGGCACTGTCATACTCGCCGAACACGCCGAGGCTGAAGTCACCGTCCAGTATCGCCAGAAGCGGCGGCGACGCCGCGACCACGCGGCCGGCCAGATCGAAACCGAGGGCATCGTGCCGGCCGACACCCTCGGGCATGTCCTCGATGTAGAAGCTGGCACTGCCGATATCGACCTCGAACCAGCCAAAGCTCGTCTGCACACGCAGTCCGCCGGTCACCTTTCGAGCCAGAACGCGGCTGAGATACCGTTCCCGGTGCGCGTCCCGCATATCGAATCCTAATAATGTGTCGGCCTGCAGGGTAACCTCCTCGCCATTCAGCCAGTCACGCTCGCGTGGCGGACCGTGCAGTGCCTCGTAGAAGCTCGAGCTGACCTCGTAGATGTGAGTCACGGCCGGGGTGCCCAGGGCGTCGGCGCTGATCGTGAAGCTGCCGGTGTGCACCTCACCCGCGCGCGCCACGCCGACGAGCAGCACAGAGCCGAGAAGCACAGAGCAGAAAAGCGACCGGGACTGGACCATCAGACGCACCCAGCGCACCAGCACGCCCGGTCGGGACGGACGGCCGCGATTCGGTTCCTCGCTCAACGTCTGCATGCGAATCTCTGCCTGGTCCTGGTGGTCATTCGTTCGGATAGCGCGAGCCTCGGACTGCGTGACGACACACGCAAGCGGGCGGACGGCTCGCAATCTAGCAATCGTCAAGTCCCCGGGCTGAGCATCAGACCGCGTTTTCCAGACCTTCGGCATTTAATGCCTTTTCTTCAGTGCAACCGTGCCTCAAGGGGTCTAGGCCTCGAGCAGCAACACCAGGGCCAACGTCAAAGGCGTCAGGATGGCGACCAGCACGTTCAGGGCCAGCGCCCTGACGAGCCCCTCGTCATGCCGCAACCAGCCGCGGATACCGAGCGCCGCGGGTAACGACAGCGACAGTGGCAACAAGGCCAGGAGCAGTGTGCAGGGCATGTCGGCGAACCGGCTGGTGAGGACGATCACCGCGGCTGCAGCCACGCAGAACGCGAGGTAGACGCGCAGAGCCATCGTCACGCCAAGCGCGATGGCGAGATGGTTTCGACCCACGCTTCGATCCGCTTCCAGATCGGGGAGTTGGTTCAACAACAGCAGATTGTTGCAGGTGAAGAACGGCACCAGCGAGAGCAGCACGGCATCCGCCAGGTAGTCACCGCTGAGCACCAGGCTGGTGCCGATCACCATCACCGGACCGAAGCCGATCCCCGGCGCCAGCAGACAAAGCAGCGGATCACGATTCAGCCACGGGCTGTAGGCCAGCACCACGAACACACCGAGCAGGCCGATAGGTAGCAACGCTGGTCCCTGTACGAGCACGAGATACAGACCGACCGCGATGGTGGCGCACAGACAGAGGATGCCGACCCGCAGCACGGTCGAGGCCGCGGTGGGATGGTCGAGCAACGCACCGCTACCGCCACTGAACGGTGTTCTGACGGTGCGTGCGTCAAGGCCACTGCGGAAGTCGACGTGCTCATTGAGCAGATTCACGCTCAGATGAGCGCAGCAGGCACCAATCAGCACCAGTGCCAGCTCACCGAGCTCTGGCGTGCCGCGCGCACGCACGGCGAGCGCCACGCCCAGCAACACGCAGACCGGTGTCAGCACGAGAAAGGGCAGACGCATGCTACGCGCGACGGCGCGCAGACCGGGACCTGGTTTCGGCTCGGGCATGACTCGGATCGGTCGTTGGCTGAGTGGATCCAAAAGGGGGTGCACACGCCCTGGCCTACGACCGGGACCGACGGATGCGTCCCTTGACGCGCCCCGATCGGGCCGGGTAGCCACGCAGACGCGGTCCGGCCACCTGCCGAGCTGACGCCACGAGGCCGCGATCGAGTAGTCTTCTGGCAAGGTCGCCAGACCAGCCCCGGATTGTGAGGGAGTGAGGACGGCCGGACCAGGGGGACGCCGCCGGGAGGGTCCACTCGTGATCGTCAAGCCACTGGTATTCATCAGCTCGACCTCCGACCGTGCGTCGGATCGGATGGCGCTCGCCGCCGCGCTGCGTCCGGACTTCGAACCCTATCTGTTCGAGCAGGATCGGGCGCGGCGCGACTCGCCGCAGGCACGTTGCGCGCAGATGATCGCAAGCAGCGATGCCTTCATCGGCATTCTCGGCAGTGAGTACGGCAGCAGCCATGATGGCGACGGCGAGCCGCGCTCCATCACCGAATGGGAGTTCGACACCGCCAGCGCCCGCGACGACCTGGCGATCATGATGTTCCTCGACGCGCGGACCCGTCAGGGCGTGTCGGATCCCCGCCAGGCCCGCTTCCTGCGGCGCATTCAGGGCTTTGGTCAGGGTGCCTGGTGCAAATTCTTCTCCGACTCGGCCGAGTTGGTCTCGCTGGTCAGGCTGTCCATGGTCCGCTGGCTGGCCGAGTACCTGGTGCAATCAAAGCAGCGTCTGCTCGCAGGCGGTGGCCGGCGTCTGCGTCTGGCGCTGGCGCTGTGCGTGGTCATGATCACGATGCTTTGCGGCGCCGTCGTTGCCCACATCCGCTACGCGCTGCTCGACCAGAGCCTGGTGATCGGCCTTTGTGGCATCGCCTGCGGCGCGATCCTGACGCTGCTGCTATGGGTGCTGATGCATGAATGAGACGCCACACGACCGACAATCACCCGCCGGCGGGCGGAGCGCGGACAGCGACGACCTGGACCGACTGTCGAAACGGGTCTCCGTGGCGCTGGAGCACGACGCTCGTCGGCGCCGCTGGAGTAGCCGACTGTTCTTCGGCATCGCGCTGCTACCGCTGCTGGCCGCAGGCGCGGTCCTGATCTTCGGGCACAGCGACGCGCAACGCGCCGAGCTATTGATCGAACGCCAGAGCAGGGCTATCGAGAACGCCGTCAGCACGCGGGTCAGCAACTCGATGCAGGCGGATCTGGAGCGGCTGCGTGGCCTGGGCGCGACGCTGCCGGAGCCGGGTCTCGTCGACCAGCTACGGACCGAGGTACGTGACAACGATGCCGCGCTGGCCGCGATGACGGAGCAGCTGCAATCCGCGCTGCAGCAACAACGCACGCTGCAGCAGAGCATGGCCCGGGCCGACGCCGGGCTCGCGCAGCGGATCGACGCGCTCAGCGAAAGGACCCAGGCCCCGGAATCACCGGACCGGGCAACGCTGGCGGCGCTCGATAGCAAGCTGGACGCGCTCGCCGAACGTCAACGAGTGGACAGCGCGGCCCTGAGCGCCCGATTGAGCCGGATGACCGGTCCGAGCACGGACCCCGCGCTGTTGCAGCAGGCGGTCGAGCGCCTGACCCGGCAGCTCGGCGTGATGGACACTCGGCTACAGGCCCTGGAGCGCCGGCTCGCCGGCGATGGCCGAACCAGCGCACCCGACTCGGGACGGCTACAGGCGGACATCAACCAGCTCACTCGCTCGCTGTCCCTGCAGCTCTCCTCGTTGGAGCGGCGTATCACCGCCCTGGAGCGACGCCGCTGAGCATTGACGAGCCCCTCCGGCCGGGCTCGGTCAGCGACGCCCGCCAGAGACATAAAGACGCGCTCGTTCCGTCGGGTTTGCCGCCAGCTCGCGGCGACGGTGCTCACCGACATCCAGTCTGCGCAGATGCGCATCCCGAGCCTGTGCGATCGCACCGAGCAGCTCCGCCTGGCTCGGCTCCGCAGGTTCCTGATCGAGCGTCGCCTTGCTACCCCGTCGCAGGCGTTGCCACCAACGGGCCGGCAGCGCCAGCTTGCGCAGGCCCAGCTCGATAAGCAACAGCGCCAGTGCCGTCAGCATCCAAGGCCACCAATGCCGCTGCTGGCGCCCGCCGTCGGCGCTCCGCGAGGGCTCGAACAAAACCGAGAGTGAGGACTCGGCCAACGCCAGCAGGCGTCCACCACTAGCATCCGCGATCGCCGCCAGGGATGCGCGGTCGGCGCCGGTATGCACCAGCTCGTCGGAGACCGGAAGTGCCAGACCGTAGGTGGCAGGTCCAATCCTTGAAGACCCGGCAGCATCGCTGAGAGTCACGTAGTAGCGGCCGCTACGTGTCGTTTCGAAACGTCCTTGATAACGGCCCGGGGCGATCTGCGCCAGACTCAGCTGCTGCGTGTGGCGTAGCTCGTCGACCACGGTCGCCTCCAGACGCATGTCGTTGATGAACTGCTCCTCGGCGTCCAAGGCATCGACGGTCAGCTCGACCTGGTTCGCATCGACTCGGAACTCCGGCAGCAAGCGCTCGCCACCTTGACGACGCATGGTCCAGCGCGCGGTCTGGGCAAGAAATCGCTCGAACCCGGTCCACTGGATCCAGTGTCGCCCCCAGCGCGCCGAGAGGTCCGAGGCAAACACCACGGACTTGCCCAGACCGTAGCGCCAGCTGACCAGCAGCGGCTCCTCGGCCGCGATGTCCAACAACACATCCGCCTGTGGCCGGGCAAAGGTCAGCTGATAGCCTTCCAACGGCGGAAACTCTGTCTGCTCGAAGCCTTTGATCGGATCGCCGGGGGCGCGCCAGGACGGTTGCACCGACTTCTCCACGATCAGACCCCGAGCCACCACCATGGTCTCGCTGGTGAAGATGCGCGGCACGTTGGCCGGGTCGTCGGTGTGGTAGTAGCGACCGCCCGCGCTTTGCGCCAGACCCGCGAGCAGCACCTGGTTGGCGTCCTTGCCGAAGGCCACCGCCGACAGGGTGATGCCATCGGTCTTCAGTTGCTCGAGCAGCGCCGTGAAATCGCTCGCACCTTCGGTCAGCCCGTCCGAGAGCACGATCAGATGCTTGAGCTTGGCCGGCTCGTTACGCAGCACGCGCCAGGCTTCCGTCAGCGCCACGTGCAGATCGGTGCCACCACCGGCGCCGAGCTCGGCCAGACGCGGCGCCATCGACAGTGGATCCTCGACCAGGACCGGCTCGAGCACCCACTCAGGCTCCGCGTCGAAGGCCAGCACACCGACCTTGTCACGATTACTCAGCAGCGCGATGGACGCAAAGGCGGCGTCCTTGGCGATGTCCAGCTTGGTCTCACTACCGGCCTGGGACGACATGCTGCCGGAGCGGTCGATCAGGATCACCACGGCGAGCGTCGGAATCAGCACCTGGGTGCGCACATCCATAGAAACCGGCAACGCGCGCTCCAGCGGCGTGTCCTGATAGCCACCAGCGCTGAAGCTCTTGTCGCCACCCAGCACCATCAGCCCACCACCCGCGTTGCGCACGTACTCTTCCAGCAGCGCCAGCCGCGACAGTGACAGGTCGAAGGCCGAGACATTGTTCAGGATCACCAGCTGGTAGTCCGCGAGCGCCTGCAGGCTGGCCGGCATCGCGCTCGCTGCCCGCTCCTCCACGCTGAAGCCCTGCGCGCGCAGCGCCTCGCTCACATAGCGTCCCCATTCGGTGCTGGCGGCCAGATGCAGCACTCTTGGTCCACCCAACACCCGGACGAAGGCCCGCGCACTGTTGTTGCCGCTGTGCCGGTCGCGGCGCGCGTTGATCACGGCCTGATACTCGTAGAGTCCGGCGGACGCGACCGTCTGCGCGAACGTGAAGGTCTGGATACCAGGCACCAAGCTCACCGAGCGATCGACGATCAGCTCACCGTCACGGGTGACCAGCAGGTGGACACGCTCGCGGTGGTCACTCGCGACGTTGACCCGTAGCTCGTACGGCTCGTCGGCACCGACCTGAGCGGGCACGCCGAGTGAGTCGACGTAGACCTCCTCCAGCGCGTCATCGCGGTGCAGGGCGACGGTGAAGATCTGCACCCCGGTCGAACGGGCCAGGGCAAGCGCCTCGCGCACCTCACCCTGGTTGGCACGACCGTCGCTCAGCAATACCAGCCGACGCTGTGTGCCGGCCTCGGCCGAGAAACTGCTCATGCCCAGCTGCAGCGCGCGCTGCAGATTCGTGCCCTCGGTGCTGACGTCGGTCTCCAGGGCCAGTATCGGTGGTGGGCGCTCGCTGGGTGCGGTCTGCACCGCCGCGTCGGCACCGAAAACCACCACGCCGGCACGCGTCGACTCCGGCAGATGCTCGAACGCGGTATTGATGAGCGCGAGCGCGCGGCGGCTGGTCTGCGGACCAATGCTGCTCGACCGGTCGAGCACGAAGACCAGCTCGGGATGCCCGCCCGGCGCCGGGGCCAGCGGGCCGGCCAGGGCGACCAGCAGGCAGGCCACGGCGATTCCGCGCAGCGTGCCGAGCAACAGCAGGCGCGCGCGCCCGGCACCGGACCGCGCCCGCCAGCGCCACAGACACAGGATCGGCACCAGGGGCAACGCGAGCAGCCAGAGCGGATCGGCGAACCGGCTTTGCAGATGCTCAAGCCACCACACGGCGTCCACCCCACAGCCACCATTCGAGCAGCAACAGCAACGCAACGAGACCCGCCAGCCAGGGCCACAGCGGCGTTTCGCTGCGCGCCGGCGGCTGCTCATAGGTCTGCGTGCCGGCTTCGGGCAACTCCGCCCGCGAGCTCAGATCGGACTCCGACTCATCGCTCAGGTTGACGGCGAAATAGCGTCGATCCTCGCCCTCGAAGTAGCGGTACACACCCGCCAGCGCCGTCTGATCAAAGTCGACCTCGCGCCAGGCGGGCTGCCGTGGCGCCGGGGCTTTGTCGTCCCGCGTCAGCGGTACGCGCAGGTAGCGCTGATCGGGCGTCACCACGATCAGACGTTGCTGCTCGCCGGGCAACAGGATCCGTTTGCGCTGTCCGGTGCGCAGATGGGTCGCCGGCTCCGGCGCCGCCAATGGCTGCAGCCAGCGTACACTGGCATGGAACCAGAGCGGGAAGGCGGCGCGTGTGGCGAAGTCCGAGACGCCGAGATCGAAGCCCAGATAGACCACCCGACGCTGCTCGTCCAGCCAGCTCAACGCAAGCGGGGTCTGCGCGCTCCAGAACAGGTTCTGCACTCGGTCCGGCTCGACTTCGCCGCGAAAGCCGACACGAATCGCCGAAGCCACCTTCAAGCCGGTGATGTCCAGATCGCGAACCAATGCGCTTCGACCGCGACCTTCCACCGCCTGATCCAGCACGCGCCCGGTGCGCTCGAAGGGGGCGTCGGGCGGCACCGCATCGATGAACAGATAACGCCCCGGGGGCAGTGAAGGCGGCTCGACACCATCGAACACGACCAGGTCGTGATGCGCGACCTGGTTGGCGTACAACGATTCAACGATCTCGGACAGACGCGTGGTCACGGCGGGCAGCGCCAGCAGGGCCTGCTGCAACACCGAATTACCGGAACTGAACAACAACACCCGGAGCGGCCGCTGCGCCGGCATCACCACCTGCGCGACGTTGTCCGACGGCAGCGCGTCCTCGATATCGATGCGTGCGTGTGCGACCCCACTCGGGTCCCCCTGGAACGGCAACACCAGGGTCTCGCTGGAGCGAGCTTCCAGCGACACCTCGCGCTGGAAGAGCTCGACCTCCTCGAGCGTCGCGCTGACCGGAACCTCGACACGCTCGTCAGCGTGATTGCTGATTCTGACCATCACCTCGAACTGCTCGCTGCTCGCATAGCGACGTCGTATATCAAAGCCACCGATCGCGACGTTCGGCGCCGGGCCGGCAATCGTATGGAATTCCACGGCCAGCGCGCGCAGCGCCGGATCGGCGTCGAAGGCACCGTCGGTGAAGAAATGCACCCGCGCCCCCGGCCGGCCATTGACCATGGACAAGGCCAGGCTCAGGGCCGCGCGAGGGTCACCCGCCTCGTCCGTGACCCGCAGCTCAGCCAGCATCCGCGTCAAACGCTCAGGATCTGACTCGAAACCACCGAGCAGGCGTGGACGGCTGCCGCTGGCGATGAGCAGCACCTGCGAGTCCGCGGACTTGCCCTGCACCCTGCGCGCCACCTCCGCCATGGCCAGCTCGAAACGAGTCGCATCCCGTAGCGGCGAACGCATGCTCGCGCTGACGTCGATCACCAGCACCTGGTCGCCGCTCCTGCCGGTCATACCCACCCAGCGCGGATCGGCCAGGGCCAGCGACAGCGCCACGGCCGCGACCAGCAGTAGCAACAGACTCGGGTCGCGCAGCAGCCGCCCGAGGCCGGGGCCGTGACGACGTTCGGCCAACGCCTCGCGCCACAAAAAGGTCGTCGAGCTGACCATGCGTCTGCGCATCGGCCGTAGGCAGAACAGCACCAGCAGCACCGGCACCGAGAGCAGGGCCAGCAAGCCCGACGGATCGGCGAAGCTGATCATCGCAGGTGCCAGCCCTGACGCAGATAGCGCAGCACCATGTCCTCGAACGGAATCGCCGTGCTGAAACGCATGTAATCCACACCGAACCGAGCGCAGACCGCCTCGTTGCCGGCAAGCCACTGCTCCAAGCGTTGCAGATAGCGGGCTCGCAGATCGGCGTCGATGCTCAGCTTGAGCAGGCCGTCGTGCTCGAGGTCACGCAGCTCGTAGGCACCATCGAGGGTCGGCGCGATCTCCTCCTCGGCCAGAATCTGTAGCACCAGCAGCTCGTGGCCACGGGCGCGCAGCATCTTCAGCCCCTGCTCGAGACGGGTCGAGTCTGCGGGCTCGGCCCGGCCTTCATGCTCCGGGACCACCGAATCGATGAGATCCGAGAGCACCACCACCAACGCCGGTTTGCGCAGCGTGACCGCCAGCTCCCGACAGGCCAGGTCCAGGCGCGTGCGCCCCGCACACTCGAGCCCGGCCAGGAAATCCAGGGCCGAGATCATCTGCGATCGATGTCGAAGCGTGCCCAACCGACGCACGGGGGCATTGCCAAAAGGCTCGATGCCGACCCGCTCGAGATTGTTCACGCCGACATAGGCGAGCGCCGCGGCCAGACGGCGCGCCTGGTCGAACTTGACGGGGTCGCCGACCGCCATGCTGGCGCTGCAATCGAGTAGCAGATGCACGGCCAGATCCTGATCGCTGCTGTACAGCCGCACGAACAAGCGGTCGAGTCGCTGGTAGATGTTCCAGTCGATCGCCCTGAAGTCGTCTCCCGCCTGGTAGCGACGAAAATCGGCGAACTCCTGTCCCTGACCACGGCTGCGGCTGGTGTGCTCACCGCGCAGCAGGCCGCGCATCTGCTTTCTGGCGAGCAGCTCCAACCGCTCCAGCTTGCGCAGGAAACCCGCATCGAACAGTCGAGCGCGCGCCTCGTCGGACGCGGCGGTCGCGGCACGCTTCGCGCCGTCCTGCCGGGACGCCGTCATCGCCATCCCCATTGCCGCTCGCGCGCCGCGCGACGGTCAGGCGGCAACCGGTATCGACTCGAGCACATCATCGATCAGCGTAGCGACCGGCAGACCTTCCGCCTCGCCTTCGAAGTTGAGCAGGATCCGATGCTGCAGACAGGACTGCGCACCCTCGATCAGATCGTCGAAGCTGACATTCAGACGACCAGCGAACACGGCGGCGCACTTGGCGGTGAGAATCAGGCTCAGCAGACCTCGTGGGCTGGCACCATAGCGCACGAAGCGCCGCACGTTCGGCGGCGCGAGAGCGTTGTCCGGATGGGTCGCCAGCACCAGTCGGATGGCATGATCCCTGACATGCTGGGCGACACTCACCTGGCGCACCAGATGCTGGATGCGTAGAACGTCGGCACCGGTCATCACGCTGCTCACCTCTGGCATCGAGGTGCCGGTGGCCCGCTCGACGATGTGCGCGAGGGCCTCGGCGTCGGGGAACCCGGCATCGAGCTTGAGCTGGAAGCGATCGAGCTGGGCCTCCGGTAACGGGTAGGTGCCCTCCATCTCGATTGGATTCTGGGTCGCCAGCACCATGAACGGCGTACGCAATGGATGCGACTCGCGACCGACCGTGACCCGCTTCTCCTCCATTGCCTCGAGCAGGGCCGATTGGGTCTTGGGTGTCGCCCGGTTGATCTCGTCAGCGAGCAGCAGCTGGGTGAACACCGGTCCGGGCTGGAATCGAAAATGCCGTGCCCCGGCCTCGTCCAACACCGCCACCTGCGTGCCGATGATGTCGGCCGGCATCAGATCGGG
>JAGRHX010000395.1 GCA_020444775.1 Gammaproteobacteria bacterium | reverse complement strand
AGCGCCCACGCGAGGTCGAGGATCGCCCATCGCCCGCTGCTGGCGGCATCGGCCGCGCCCACTGTTGCCGGCCGCCTCCATCGTAGAGGCGCACGTGACCGTCGCTGCCGGCCACGGCGATACGCTCGCCGCGACCCGACACGGCAACGGCCAGCGGCTCGCTGCCCGGATCGCCGAGCCGGGCACGGAACAGCAGCGTCGGCACGCCGTCGACCAGACGCCAGGCGGCGATGCTGCCGTCGCCACCCGCGGAGACGATCAGCGCCGGATCCCGCGGGCTCAGCGCCACGTCCCACACCGGCTCGCCGGCGTGGGCGACGAAGGCGAGGCGCTCACGAGTGTGCGCAACGGCGCCGGGCATGGTCCGCTCCAGCTCGGGTAGCGCGCGATGGCCGGTCCAGATCGACTCAACGCTGCGCGCCCGCGTGGCGACCAGCATCGTCAGGGCGAGACCCGGCCGGGTCTGCAGCAGGTTGCTCGCGACCGCGACGTCGGCTCGCAGTTGCGCGTTCACCGCTTGATGACGGGCGATGCCCGCGGCCAGCAGCGCGGCCAGCAACAGCACGGCGAGTGTCGCGGCGGCCGACCAGGCGAGTCGCAGCGTCCGCCGATGCTGGGCGAGGTCCTGGCCGACCAGATCGGACGGCGACACACCCTCGCCGTGCAGACGCGCGGCGAGTGTCGCCACGCGATTGACGAACTCTATGTCCTGCAGCCCGGCGTGCGCGTTGCCGCGGAAATCCGACAGATCCACCCACAACGGTTCGCTACCCAACGCACGGCGCAGGAAGCCGGGGATCGCATCCTCGTCGTGCTCGAGTCCAGCCTGATCGTCGTCGCGGTCGTCGCCCTGGTCGCGGCCTGGACCCGGGTCGTCGGGCAAGCCGGATGTGGACCATCGAAGTCGCCCGGCGGTGAGCACGATGATCAGGCTCTGTGGACCCCGGTTGCGTAGCCACCAGCCGATCTCGCGCTTGACCCAGCGGGAGCGGACGGAGGCCGGACAGGCGAGCAGGATGAAGAATGCCGAGCGTTCCAGGTTGGCGCGGATCGAGCCCCACAGCTCAGGGGCCGCGGCCAGCTCGGTTTGATCCCTGAACACGCGGATGGCTCGGCGTCGATACCATGGCCTGGCGAGCTGCTCGAGCGCGCCTTGCAGGCGCGTCGCGAGCAGCCTGTCGGCGCCCTGGCTGTAGGACAGGAAGGCCCGGTAGCGATAGGTTGCCAGCGCCGCTGGAGGGGTTTCACGGCTGGTGTGGCCGTGATCGGCGCCTGTGGATCTGCCTGGAACGCCGCGCTCGGGCTTCGCGATTCTGGGCATCGTTCAGGTGCGGCATGGCCGCAAGCGGCCGGCCGCGGTGGCTTTCAGGCCGCGCAACGCATGCCGTGCAGGTCTGCCTGGCGTCGATCGAAGGCACGGCAGCGGTCGTCGTACTGATGGCCGTAGATCCCTCCCCGCACGCTACCCGGCTGGACCTGACGATAGAAATGCCGCCAGCTGTCGGGCAGCCGCACCGAGTCCGGTGGCGCCAGCCACAGACGTGACAGCAGACGCTTCTGGTCGGGTTCGTCGAAATCGACGAAGTTGCTGCGAGAGTGCAGCATCGAGTGGTTGTTGAGGATCTGCAAATCGCCGGGTTGCAGATAGAAGCTGAGCATCAACTCGGGTCTGCGCAGGATCGCGTCCAGCACGTTCATGGCTTCGCGCTGTTGCTCGTCCAGGCGCGGCACCTCCTCGAAGCGCTGGGCGGACTGGATACGGTTGCGGTTCCATTTGCTGAACAGCCGGCCGTCGGCGACGTCGAAGATCGGCTGCGCGTACCAGGGCGGCTCGTCCGGCGCCTGCTCGCCCTGGCGGCTGTAGCAGAACTCGGCATGGGTCAGCTCGGCCAGGTCCGGGCGCTCGCGGAGCAGCGCGTCGTGCGCGCTGACCGCGCTGGTGATGAAGCTCTGACCGCCGCTCCGGGCCTGGTTGTAGCAGGCCAGGGTCACCAGATCCGCGCCGTCGGCGTGAAAATCCAGCTCGGCATTGGAGGAATATCCGCGCCCCGTGGCGGCACGATAGTCGGTGCCCGCGTCACGCACCGGGGAGATGTACTGGCTGGCCTTGCCTTGGGGCCGAGCGACACCGGCGCGCAGGCCGATGGCCCAGTTCAACAGCTCGAACTGCGACTCGTCCAGGCCCTCGCGTGGCAGACCTCGGACCAACGCGATGCCGCGCCCGTGGTGGGCTTCGCGCAGCGCGGCGGCGATGATCGGCCAGGCCGGTTCCAGGTCGAAATCCGTGGCCTGGTAGTCGAACAGCGGCTTGTCCGGCTGATGGGCATCGCGAACCGTCGCTGCCAGTGAGCGTGTCTGCCGCTCGTCGAGCGTGAACACCCAACGCCGATCCGCGTTCAGATCGTCGACCCGCCACGCGGCGGGTGAATCCTGTACCAGCATTTCCACTACCGATCGCTCCTCGAAGCTTCGCAGGATTGATGATAGCGCTTCCGACCCGGCTTGGAGCATCGGGCGAGTGGCTCGGATCAAGCCGGATGCTCATTGTCAGCGCGCCATGCGCCAGCCGTGGGTGAGCCGCGGGCCGCGCGGTACCCGGCATCGTGTCGCCGGCGTTGGACGGTTGCATCCGCACGCGCGGCGCGCCATTCTCACGCCATAACAACAATTCATGACGACAGCACAACCATCATCGAGGAGGGCCCGTGAGTCTACGCTTCGGGCTTGTCGGCTACGGGGCGTGGGGGCGTGTGCACGCCGGTGCCATTGAGGTGACCGCCGGCGCGGAGCTGGTGGCGATAGCAGACCGCGGCGAGGACGAACTGGCCCATGCACGCGCCCGGCATCCGGGTTGCTTTCTCAGCACCGACTACCGGGACGTCATCGAATGCCGCGAGGTGGACGCGGTCTGCGTGGTCGTGCCCAACGACCTGCACGAAGCGGTTGCGCTCGAGGCGCTGGGTGCCGGCAAGCACGTGCTGCTCGAGAAGCCGATGGCGCACAGCCTGGACGGCTGCGAGCGTCTGCTCGAGGCGGCACGACGCGCGCCGGGGGTGCTCAACGTGGTTCATCAGCTGCGCGTCTCCAGCCAGTGGGGGACGATCAAGAGCCTCGTCGACAGCGGCCGCGTAGGCGAACCCCTCAGTCTGCTCATCGACCTCTGGCGGCGCCCCTTTCGCGGCGGTGCCGGCGACTGGCGTTATCGGCTCCAAACGGTTGGCTCCTGGTTGCTCGAAGAGCTCGTGCACTTTGTCGATCTGGCCTGTTGGTATCTCGAAGCGCTGGGGCCGCCGGAGACGGTGTACGCGGTTGGCAACGGCCGCGGCGGTGACGCCTGTCTACATGACAATCTCGCGCTGGTGCTGCGTTGGCCGCAGGGTCGATATGCGCTGCTGTCGCAATCGCTGGCCGGATTCGAGCACCATAAGACACTGCAGCTGACCGGCACCGCGGGCGCGGTGCGTGGGCTGTGGTCGGCAAGCATGGATCGCAGCGACGATCCGGTGGTCAGCCTGCGGCTCCTCGAGGGTCTGCGCGGCGCTGAGCGTTTCGACGACATCGGTCCCGGCACCGAGCTGCGCCTGCAAAGCCCATCCGGCGAGGTGCACGAGCTCACCACCTTGTACGCGCGGGTCCTGGACAGCGTGCGCAGCGGCGTACCGTTCATCGACGCGGCCAGTGCGGCCCGCGCGGTCGGCATCTGTCTGGCGGCGGAACAGTCCATACGTGATGGCCGCGAGGTGCGGCTGGCCACGTTCGGCCACGGTGTCCCGTGGCAGTCTTTTCGGGAAGGAGGATGAGAGTGCTCACAGCGTTGCGGACCTGGGTCGACACCTTCAACGGTGCTTTCCTGTTCCTGCTCAAGTGGATGGCCATCGTCATCATCGCCTGCATGACCGCAATAGTGCTGGTTGGCGTGTTCTGTCGCTACGTTCTCGGTGATGCGTTGCCGTGGACCGAGGAGATTTCGAAGTTCCTGATGGTCTGGATGACCTTCGTCGCCGCGCCCATTGCCTATCGGGAGGGTGCGCTGGTCGCGGTCGGGCTTGTCGCGGATCGGTTCAAGGGGCGCTTGCACCAGTTGCTCTTGTTGCTCATCCAACTGGTGGTCATCGGTATCACCGTGGTGTTCATCAAGGAAGGCAGCTTCCTCACCTGGAACGCCCGCATCCAGTACGCCTCCACGGTCGATTGGTTCTCGATCGTCTGGGTCTATGTTTCGATGCCTATAGGCGCGTTCGGTCTGCTCAGCGTCGCGGTCGGGCTGCTGCTGCAGGCACTCAGCGAGCTGATACATCCCTCACCACCGGCGCCACCGTCCGGGGAGGCACTGCACATACCGGGCGCGATGTAGAGGAGCCGGCCGTCATGAGCATAACCTTCTTCTGGGTCTTCCTGATCTGCATGCTGATCGGCGTGCCGATCGTGTTCGCATTGGTCTTTGCGCCGATCGCGGGCTTCATCATCGCCGACAAGCCCATCTTCCTGAAGATGGTGGTGCAACGTACCTTTGCCGGGATCAACCAGTTCCCACTGCTCGCCATCCCCTTCTTCATCCTCGCCGGTGAGGTGATGAACCGCAGCGGCATCACCTTGAGCCTGGTGCAGTTCGCCAACGCCCTGGTGGGGCATCTGCGCGGCGGTCTGGCGCAGGTGAACGTGCTCAGCAGCATGCTGTTCGCGGGGATCAGCGGCTCCGCGGTGGCCGACACCTCGGCGATCGGGTCACTGCTGATCCCGGCGATGGAGAAGGACGGGTACAGCCGCAAGTTCGCCGCCGCCATAACCGCGGCCTCGTCGGTGATCGGACCGGTGATTCCACCGAGCATCATCATGGTGGTGT
>JAGRHX010000394.1 GCA_020444775.1 Gammaproteobacteria bacterium | reverse complement strand
ACCACCGCGGCGATGCGCCCGCGGATGGCGGCAGATACAGGAGTGAGGATGAACAGCTTCAACAGGATTCTGGCCCTATCGGTGCTGCTGAGCGCCACCGCGCAGGCCGCGGTCATCGACGACTTCACCACCGCCTCGACCATGCTCGAGGTCACTGCCGGCAGCAGCGGCGCCAGCAATGACGCAGGCACCGGCATCCTCGGCGGGACACGTCGAGTCGACATCAGCAACACCGGCGCGCAAAAGATCACCGCGCTGGGCGTGGCGGCGCCCGGCTTCGACTTCTACAGCTTCGATTCCGAGGCGGACACCACCGGCCTGCTCTCGTTGCGCTACACGCAACCCGTGGCGGTCGACCTCACCATGGGTGGGCTACACAACGCCTTCGAGATCGTCGATATCCAGCTGCAAGGCGGAGTGGTCGGTCTGCAGATAAGCCTGAGCGACACGGCCAACACGCAGACCATTGGCGGCATCGACCTGTCGTCCAATCCCTCGTTCGGCACGCCGCGCAGCACCAGCGTCCGGTTCGCCCTGTTCGACAACGTCGACCTCGGGGCGGTCACCGAGATCCGGTTCGAGTTCCTGGCCGCGGCGCCGGGCACCGACTTCGCGCTCGATCTGCTCGGCACGACCCGCGTCAGCGCGGTCCCCGAGCCGCATGTGGGGCTGCTGCTCGGCGCGCCGCTGGCGCTGCTCTGGGCACGTGGTACCGGCCGACGCCAGTCGCGACGTCGTGCAGGGGCATGCGTGTCATGAGTGCATTCGCTTGCTCGAGAATTCCCCTGGGGCGAGCCTGGCTGCGTCCCGCCCTGACCGGCCTGGGTATGCTGCTGGCGCTCGGCAATGCGCACGCCGCCATGGTCATAGACGACTTCGTCGACCCGGGCAGCGTCAGTGACGGCACGCTGTTCGACGGCGGCCAGACGCTGAGCGTCACCGCCACCGGCGGCACCATTCTCGGTGGCACCCGTCACATGCAGGTCGAGAAGACCGGTCTGATCGCGCTCAACGTACCGGCGCTCAAGGCCAGCCTCGCGACCAGCAGCTGCGCCGGCTCGGGCGGCAGCCAGCACTGCATGAGCTTCAACACGGCGGTCGCCACCACCGGCACGGCGATGCTCGGCTACGACGCCGGCGGCATAGGGCTGGGCAGTCTGGATCTGAGCGAATCGGGGGCCAACAACGCCATCGTCGTCAATCAGGTGTTCGGCGACGCCGACGCTGACGCGCTGCTGACCCTGACCGTCAGGGACCACGACTCCACACAGAGCCGATCGCTGTCCACCCTGTCGGGGATCGCCGGGCTGCCCGGTGAGGATCTGGTGTTCCGCTTCGGCGACTTCGACGCCATCGACTTCACCCGGGTCGAGTCACTGCACATCGAGATCGTCAGCCTCGTGTCCTCGGTGGACATCCAGTTCCGCTACCTGGCCGCAACCCACATCCCGCCCGCGCCGGTGCCTCTGCCAGCCCCGGCCCTGCTGCTGGCAAGCGCGCTGGTTGCGATGCTGGTGATACGACGCCGGCAGGCCTGAGCGAGCTCGGTATGGCATGCCCGGCGGGCCATCGACCCGCCAGGCATGCCGTACCGGTCGTTCAGAACCGTCCCGGGCACAACTCACCGGGTCCCTCATCGTCTCGCCCCGAGGCCCATCGGCATCGCCTGCATCGCCTGATCCCCGTCTCGAGCGTCTGGCTCTATAGTGGGCGCACACCAGCGCAACCGCAGTGAGGCAGGGCCATGTCACGCCAGAAGGTCGAGTTCGAAGGTCGCAACGGCACGCTCGCGGGCGCGCTGGAATTGCCCGCTGGCACCCCGCACGCCTACGCCTTGTTCGCGCACTGCTTCACCTGTGGCAAGGACATCGCGGCGGCTTCCAGGATCAGCCGCACGCTCGCGGCGCACGGCATCGGCGTGCTGCGTTTCGACTTCACCGGGCTCGGCGGCAGCGATGGCGACTTCGCCAACGCGGGCTTCAGCTCGAACATCGAGGACCTGCTTGCCGCCGCGGCCTGGCTGCGTGAGCAGCACGCGGCGCCCACGCTGTTGGTCGGGCATAGTCTTGGCGGCACCGCCATGCTCGCGGCGGCCGGTCGGATCGACGAGGCCAGAGCGGTGGTGACCATCGGCTCTCCAGCCTCACCCGAGCACGTGATCGCGCACTTCGGCGCCGATCTGGAACGTATCGAGCAAGACGGCGAGGCCGATGTCACGCTGGCGGGCCGGACCTTCCGGATTTCGAAGTCATTTCTCGACGATCTACGCGATCATTCGCTGTCCTCACGCATCCATACGCTGCGCAAGGCCCTGCTGGTCATGCACGCGCCGCGCGACACGACGGTCGACATCGACGAGGCCTCGAAGATCTTCCAGGCCGCCCTGCACCCGAAGAGCTTCGTCAGCCTGGACGATGCCGATCACCTGCTCAGCCGGATCGAGCACGCCCAGTACGCGGCCGATACGATCGCGGCCTGGGCGTCGCGGTATCTACCGGGCCGTGAGGCCAGCGCGGACGTCAAGGCCGTTGCCGGTGGACATCTGCGCATCGACGAGGGCAATCATCGCTTCTTGCGCCATGTGAGCAGCGACGACCATGCCTGGCTCGCCGATGAGCCCAAGCGCGTAGGTGGCGACAATCTGGGCCCGGATCCCTACGAGCACCTGCTCGCCGCGCTCGGCGCATGCACCTCGATGACCATCCGCATGTACGCGAATCGCAAGCAATGGCCGCTGACCGACATCCAGGTCGAGCTGGTGCACTCACGCGAGCACGCGGCCGACTGCGACGATTGTGAAGACAGCGCGACCCGCATCGACGTCATCACTCGCCGTATCCGTTTGGAGGGCGATCTGAGCGATGAGCAGCGGCAACGACTGATGGAGATCGCCGACCGCTGCCCGGTGCACAGAACGCTGGAGAACGAGATCCGAATCGATACCACGAGCGCGGACCGCTGAAGAGGCCGACGATGTGACACACGCGGTGAGCACGCGGATCCTGATCCTGGGCGGCTACGGCAACTTCGGCGGCTACATAGCCCGGGCGCTCGCGCCGGATCCGGCGATCACGCTCATCATCGCCGGCCGCAGCCGGCGCAAGGCCAGTGACTTCGCCGCGACGCTGGCCGCCGCCAACCCGGCCGAAGGCGCCGCGCTCGATATAACCGCCGAGCTGACGGGATCACTCACGGCATTGCGTCCCGACATGGTGATCCACACGGTCGGACCGTTCCAGGAGCAGGACCATCGGGTCGCGCGTGCCGCCATCGCAGCCGGCGCCCATTACTGCGATCTGGCCGACGCCCGGGCCTTCGTCCGTGACATCACCGCCTTGGATGCGCAGGCCCGGGCGGCCGGGCTGGCCGTGGTCGCGGGGGCAAGCTCGGTGCCCTGTCTGAGCGCTGCGTGGCTGGACGACATGCAGCGCGACTTCGCGGCGATCGAGCACGTCGACTATGGCATCACCGCAGCCCAGCAGACCAATCGCGGACTCGGCACCGCCACCGCGATCCTGAGCTATGTGGGCCGACCGTTCACGATGCTGCGCGACGGCGCCATGCGTCGCGTGTTCGGCTGGCAGGGTCTGCACAGTCTGGTCTATCCCGAGCTCGGCAGACGCTGGTTCGGCTTCTGCGACATCCCGGATCTGGACCTCTTCCCGTCGCGTTACCCCGGGCTGCGGACGATGCGCTTTGCCGCCGGTCACGAGATCACGCTGCTGCACTTCGGCACCTGGCTGCTGAGCTGGCTGGTGCGACTGCGTCTGCTGCCGCGCCTGGACCGCTGGGGCGGCATCCTGCTGCGCACCTCCTTCTTGTTCGACCGGCTCGGCAGCGGCCGCAGCGGCTTCCACATACGCGCCGCGGGACGTGGACACGACGGCAAGCCGCGGGTACGACGCGGCTGGATGATTGCGCGCTCCGGTCACGGTCCCAACATTCCGTGCATGCCGGCGATCCTGCTCGCGCGACGTCTGGCGCACGGTCAGCCACTGCCGGCGGGCGCCCGCCCCTGCCTCGACCTCATATCGCTGGACGAGTACCTCCACGCGCTCGATGGCCTGGACATCACGGTGCTGCGCGACTGACCCGGGACGCGCACCTACCCGCCGATCATCGCGCACCTGCCCGCCGATCATTGATAGTGCAGAGTTCGCGCTGAGCGTGCGAGCTTTGTGCAGAGCCTGCCAGCCGCTCACCGGAGCGTGCCAACGCCGGCCCCATCCCGTCCTCATCGAGCGCGCGATAGGCTGCTGATTCTCAAGGCATAGCGCATTGCCTCGGTTGCCCCGAGCGAACGCTGCATGTGCACTGGCGTGAAAGTTGCTGTCTCTCGGCAGGGCCGGCGCAGCACATGGGGAGCAACGATGACGTCAAACCGCTTTCACCTCGGCTGGTTCATGAACTTCACCCCCGAGGCGTGGGACTCTCCGCTGGCCTCGAGCGGCACGCCGCTCGATGGCAGCTTCTATGTGGACATGGCCAGGGCGATGGAACGTGCCTGCTTCGATTACATCATGATCGAAGACACGTTGATGATCTCCGACGCCTACGGCGGCAGCATGGAAGCCTATCTGAAGAACGCGGTCAAAGGCCCACAGCACGACCCGTCGCCGCTTGCCGCGCTGATCGGCGCGAGCACCCGTAAGCTCGGCGTGGTCGCCACGTTCTCGACCATGGCCTATCCGCCGTTCCTGCTCGCCCGTCTGTGCGC
>JAGRHX010000393.1 GCA_020444775.1 Gammaproteobacteria bacterium | reverse complement strand
CCATCGCGATGTCCCGGTCCTTCGGTCGCACCTCGTTGACTACATGGTTGGCAATGGCGATCTCACCGCTGGAGATATCCTCCAGACCCGCAATCATGCGCAATGTGGTGGTCTTGCCGCAGCCTGAAGGCCCGACCAGGGCAATGAACTCACCGTCGTTGATGTACAGGTTGATGCCACGCACCGCCTGCACGTCACCGTACATCTTCCACAGGTCGATCAGTTGGATATCGGCCATCGCCTCCCCCTTCGACTGAACCTGGCAGCTCCGGCGGCGCCGACCCCGCGGTTCAGGGTCGGCCGACCGTCCGGCTGGCTACCTGCTCGATTCTTTCACACGCTCGACTCGCCGCGGATCACTTGATGGCGCCGGACGTCAATCCGGACACGTAGTAATCCATGAAGAATGAATAGAGCACGACGATGGGCAGGGTCCCAGCGAAACAGGCCGCCATCAACGAGCCCCAATAGTAGACATCACCACGAATCAGCTCGGTGAACACGCCGACCCCGATGGTCTTCGCCTCCTGCGCCTGGATGAACACAAGCGAGTACAGGAACTCATTCCAGCTCAGCGTGAAGGCGAACAGCACCGCACAGATGATGCCGGGCATGGCCATCGGCAGCACGACCCTGAACAACGCCCCCAGACGCGAGCAGCCGTCCAGATACGCGCACTCCTCGACCTCCACCGGAATCGTCTTGAAGTACCCCAACAGCAGCCAGATGACGAACGGCGTGAGGAAGGTGGGATAGGTGATGATCAGCGACCAGTAGGTGTCGCGGATCGGGATGAAGTCGTCGATGAAGTTGACGACGTCGATCAACGGTATGAACAGCAGCGGCTGCGGCACCAGATAGGTGATGAACACCGCAATGCCGAACACCTCGACGCCGCGGAACTTCAGCCTTGCTAGCGAGTAGGCCGCGAGGATGCCGACCGAGACCGAGATGATGGTCGAGGCCAGCGCGACGATGATTGTATTGGGCAACCAGCTCTGGAAGAACGCGGTGTTCTCGGCCAGGTAGGCATACTGGTCCAGGGTGATACCCGTTGCCCAGAAGGGAGAGACACTCAGATTGCTGATCTCCTTGTCCGACTTGAGGGACGTGATCAGCATGATGTAGAGGGGGAACAGTGCAAAGGCCATGAACGGCAGCAGGCCCAGGTAGTTGTAGAAGGCCTTGCGACGCCGCCACGAAGGTGTCCGATTGAGCGCCGTCGGCGCTGGCACCTGGCGTGCCGCGCCTTCGAGCCCGGTGGCTGTGATGTCAGAGCTCATAGGAAGTGTCCCGGCGTACCAGACGCAGTAGGAAGATCACGATCGCGACGAGGATCGGGAACAGGAACAGGGAGATAGCGGCACCGAGGCCGATCTCGTGGTTGCTGATACCGGTCACATACGAGTAGGTCGCGAACAGGTGCGTGGAATTCATCGGCCCGCCGCGTGTGAGCACGAACACGATATTGAAATCGGCAAGCGTGAAGATCGTCGAGAACAGAATCACGATGGCGAGGATCGGTCGCAGCAGCGGCACCGTGATCTTCCAGAACTGCTGCCAGGCCGAGGCGCCGTCAATCTCCGCGGCCTCGTACAGATACTGCGGAATCGATACCAGTCCGGCGAGGATGGTGATGATGAAGAAGGGCAGCCCACGCCAGATGTTGACAAAGATGCACGCCGCGAGAGCGAGATTCGGATCCCCCAGCCAATGGTATGGACCGATGCCGAGCGCATAGAAGGGCCAGACGTTCTCGAGTATCCAGTTCACGTGGCTGTAGGTCGGGTCGAAAATCAGCCACCAGCCCAGGGTCGTGAGCGCGGTCGGCGCAACAAAGGGGATCAGCATGGAGCCCCGCCAGAACTTCTTGAAGCGCGTCGCCTTGAGCAGCAACAGTGCCGCCATCATGCCCAGCACGATCTTGGAGGTGACCGAGAAGAACGCGAACAGCAGCGTGTTGCGCACGGTCCGCCAGAAGATGTCGTCGTTCTGGATGATGTAGACGAAGTTCTCAAGGCCAATGAATTGGGATTCATGACCGATGAATGCATCGCTCAAGCTGAAGTACACGGCGAGGCAGAACGGATACACGATCAGCGCGACCATGATGAAGGCCGCGGGCATGACGAACCAATATCCGTCCAGGTCCGGCCCCGCGAAATTCTTCATACCACGCAGGATCGGCCTCGACGGTGGACGCACCAACGCCGCCGCGCTTCGATGTTCGACAACAGCCATTTCGCTCTCCCGATGGCCAGTACCCGGTCCGGCCGACGCCGGACCGGGCCTGGGCCGCTCGAATCAACCGCTCAGACAGGCGGACGATCAGGCTCGACGCTCGAATCGCCGATAGACACGTTTCATCTGGCTCTCGAGCTTGGCGACGGCCTCTTCCGGAGACAGACGATCGGTCGCACACTCGGCCAGCGTATCGGGGAGCAGGAACTGGTCGAACACGGTCTGTACCGCGGCTGTGGGCACGCCCGGCCAACCGTAGGAGTGGGTGTACTTGCCAATCTCGGTGGCGAACTTGTACACGTCAGCAGAGGTGTAGATCTCGTGACCCGTGAAGTCCGCGAGCACCGGTTGGTTATAGCCGGTGCTGGCAACCAACAGCTTCTCCTGATTCTCCTTCTGGAAGTGGAACTTGAGGAACTCCTTCGCCAGTTCCTTTTCCTGCGCGAACTTCCAGACGCCGATGCCATGGAACGACGCGGCCATGTGACGGCCAGCGGGACCGACCGGCGGCAACACGTGCATCAGATGATCGGCGACCAGCTTATCGGTACCGGGGATCACCGACTTGCTGGTGACCGCCGACCGATAGGCGCTGATCGGGTTGAGGATCATGCTGCACTTGCCGGAGACCAGACAGACGTTGTTGTTGCGATCGTCCCAGGCCAGCACCTCCTCCTCCATGGCGTCCTTGTACAGGGCGCGCACGAACTTGAAGGCTTCCACCGCTTCCTTGCTGTTGATCGCCACGGTCTTGCTGTCGGCTTCGACCAGCTTGGCGCCAAACGACCACATTATGCCGCGATTGATGGTGTTCGAATCGTTGGAATGACCGAGCTGAATGCCTAGAGGATGCCCCATCTTCTTCAGCTTCATGCCGACCCGATGCACGTCTTCCCAGGTCTCGGGCACCTTCTCGCCGATCTCCTCGATGAGGTCAGTGCGATAGGCAAGCGGGAACGAGATGTAGTACCACGGCAAGGCGGTCTGGGTGCCCTTGGTGGTCTTGCCCATGGTATCGGTGGTCCAGCCGCCGCCGGCCTTGCCGATGGCGTCGTAGAGATCGGTGATGTCTTCGAGGTGATCCGCGTACAGATCAGGGTTTGAGTTCGTCACATTGACGATGTCGTGCCCCTTCTGTCCGGAAACCTCGCCGGCGAGTACCGCGGGTAGCTGCAGATGCGCGATATGGTCCGCGCGAACCTTGACACCGGCCTGCTTGCCAAACTCCGCGAGCTGTCGATCGAGCTCCTCGTCGGAGGCGGGGACGAAGTGAGACCAGGCGAGCAAGCGTAACTCACGGTCCTGTGCGAATGCCGGCATCTGGCCGGTTGCCAGAATCGCAGCCAATCCGCCACCCAACGAAGCGCTCGTTCCGAGGAACTCACGTCGGCTCTGCCTGGTGCCCGATGCATGCTCCGCTGCACTTCCGGGTGAATTCTCGGGTGCATCTCCAGGTCCGGTCGTCGTCGTCGAAGTTGGACGCTTGTCTTTCATCGCCGCCTCCTCCCCATGCTCATACGGGGTACTGGTTTGGTTCTTGTCGGTCTTTCGAAAAGCCTCTTGTAGTTCTTCGCGCGATCCCTTGGCTCCGTCGCACCGCGTCCGGCTACCCTGTGATCGACTGTCAACAACACCCATGCGTCGACCGACGCATGGCAAAACAGATCATGTTCAAGGTCATGTTCAAGGTCATGTCCCACCTGCGGGCGTGCGACATGGCCCGAAATCCCGGCACCGACGCACAGCGCCGATGCACAGCGCCGACTCGAGGCGCCGTTTCGAGGCGATGAAGCGCGTCTCGGAGCGGCCAACGACCGCGCCGATGCACAGGTCCTGGGTGCTGGTTGTATCGTGGATTGAGGTTCTTCTGCAAGAAAGCGCAGATTACGGCTTGTCGAGAAGCAGCCTTTGCGCAGCACACAAAAAGCATCATTCGAACGCCCGGCCAGACGCTGTGGAAATGCTCGCAACGGGCCGATACGCACCAGCCCAGACGCCCCACTAGCAGTTGGTCGATACTGCTTTTGCAGCGCGTCAATGACCACCGTCATGGCTGTTGCACACCGGTCACGTCGGTTATTCTGAACAACGTTCGAGAGTATTCAGCAGATCCCGGCCGGCACCGCGACCAATGGCACCTGAGAAGTGTTGCCGGCAAATGCCCCGCCGGAGCGACAGCGCATCGGATTCCCGTACCAGCCCAGCTCCTCCTGCCCAATCCCATATCGAGTCGCTCCTCATGGAACGGAGCAGGCCCATGATCCGGACAGCGACGCGAGCAGCACGGAATTGGCCACCGCCATCGATCGGATCCGGTCCGGCGTGAGGGCCGTACGGACGATGTGGATCGGCCCGTTCAGGAGTGGGTCAAGGCCTCCCGCGCGGCTTGCAAGCGAGCGGTCCATAGCGTCGACATGAAGACCGCGAGCACCACCAGGGCCGCCCCAAGCAGCTGCCCGGCGCCGAGTCGCTCGCCCAGCAATGGAATGGCCAGCGCCACCGCGATCACCGGCTCGATGAACAACACGCTGGACGACTGCACCGAGCCGATACGCTGCACGGCCAGGAACATGAAGATCAGACCGATCGCGAACAGGCCGACGGTCAAAGCCAGCAGCAGCCAACCCGTCGACGTGCCCGGCAAGGCCAGCTCACCGCGCAGCAGGATCAGCGCGCCGGCCACGCTGCCGGCGAGCAGCGAGCCCAGCGCGGTGGATGCCAACGGATCGCAGCGTTGCATACGCAGCTCGATGAGCAGGAACAGGATCAGATTGGAGATCGCGGCCGCCAGACCACAGAGCACGCCGACCACGGTCGCGCCCGCCATATCGGCGTTGAGCAACAGCCACAGACCGGCCAGGCTGCACAGCGGCGGGCTGAGCAACAGCGGTCCGGGACGCCGCCGGCGTAGCCAGCAGGTCGCGAGCAGGATCATTGCCGGATAGAGATAGAACACCAGCACGACGAGACTGACCGGCATGAAACGCGATCCATACACGGTGCCAAAGGAGGTGGTGGCAAAGCACAGCCCGGCGATCCCACCCAGCCACGTACAGCGCGAAGAGCGCGACGCCTCGTGCGCGTCACGACGCGTTCGCTGACCGCCGCCTCCACGCCAGACCAACCAGATCCCGAGGACGATGCCTATGCATAGATATCGACCCAGCACCACCGTGAAGGTGTCGGCGCCGTGCTCGAAGCTGGCCCGCGCCAGCGGCAGC
>JAGRHX010000392.1 GCA_020444775.1 Gammaproteobacteria bacterium | reverse complement strand
TCAGCGCATCGGCGCCACGCCGTACCCCGCTGTCGAGCATCAGCGTCACCCGCTCGCCCACAGCGGAATCGATTCCGGGCAGCACCTCCAGCGGCGACGGTGCCCGGTCGAGCTGACGCGCACCGTGGTTTGAGACCATGATGCCGTCCACACCCAGATCCGCGGCCCGCCGCGCATCGTCCACCCGCATGATGCCCTTCAGCACCAGGTTGCGTGGCCACAGCTCGCGGAAACGTTCGACGTCCTCCCACGTCAGCGGTGCGCGTACCTGCGAGGTGACGAAATCCCCCATGGCGTCCGGGTCGTCGCGAATCGTCGCCGGCGCGTAGGGCTGCCAGTTGGGGAAGGTCGGCCGGCCGTGCTCCAGGTAGTCCTTCAGCCACAGCGGTCGACGCAAGGCATCCAGCTTGGCCAACAAGGACAGCTTCAACGGCCGGCCGAAACCGTTGCGCTTGTTGCGTTCGCGGTTGGCACCGGCGGGCACGTCGACGGTCACCACCAGCGTCGACAGTCCCAGCGCATCGGCGCGTCGGATCATGTCCTCGGATATGGACTTGTCCTTGGCCACGTACATCTGATACCAGCCGTGCTCGGGCGCAATCTCGGCCATCTCCTCCATCGACGCGGTGGCGGCGCCGGACATGATGAATGGCACGTTGGCATCCCGGGCGGCGCGCGCCAGCATCATGTCGCCGCCATAGCGGTACAGCCAGATCCCACCGGTCGGCGCGATGCCGAATGGGCTGGACCAGGTCCGGCCGAACAGCTCGCGGGACTGATCACGGGTCGATACGTCGACCAGATAGCGCGGCATCAACGGACACTGCGCGAAAGCCTGCTCGTTGCGGCTCAAGCCGTCCTCGTCGTCGACCCCGCCCTCGATGAAGTCATACACGACCTTGGGGATACGTCGCTTGGCGAGCTTGCGCAGATCGTCCAGGTTGATGGCGTCATCGAGATTCATGGCAGGGCCTCGTCGGTGCGGTCTGCAACCGGTGGATTCGCGGTGGACGGGCTCGCCCGCGACATCGAGCAATGGGGATCTGGCGCACTGGGGACCAGCGTTGGGGATTTTAGGTTCAAACGGCCGACTGCTGACAAGCGTTTCCTGAGGTGGGCGCGCGACAGGCAGGCGCGGCTCGACCCGATCGCCTCGACGAATCCGCCGATAGCCGCGAGGCTCGTCACCCAGCACCACGCCAATCGCCATCGGTCGGCACGAGGGCCGCCTCTCAACGACAGTCGCGCGCCCGGGCCAGCAGCAACGCCCGCTCACGCTCGTTTCGAGTCAATGTCGCGGCCTTCTCGAACTCCTGCCGGGCAGCGGTTGCGCGGCCGAGCTTGAGCAGCAGATCGCCACGCACGCTGGGCAGCAGATGATAGCGGGCCAGCGCGGGCTCGTCGCGCAGATCATCCACCAGTCTCAGCGCCTCGGCAGGGCCCGAGGCCATCGCCACCGCCACCGCCCGGTTGAGCGCCACGATCGGTGAAGGTTGGACGTTCTGCAGGGCAGAATAAAGATCGACGATGCGTGGCCAGTCGGTCGCTTCGACGTCAGGCGCGGTGGCATGACAGGCGGCGATCAGGGCCTGCAGGGTATAGGTGCCAATCGGTCGTTCGAGTCGCTCGACTCGCTGCAGCGCCCGCAGACCGCGCTCGATAGCCACCCTGTCCCACAAGCGCCGATCCTGATCGGCCAGCAGCACCGGCTCGCCGTCGGCGGTAACCCGCGCCCGCAGCCTCGAGCTCTGCAGCGACAGCAGCGCGAGCAGACCGTGGGTCTCCGTCTCGTCTGGCAAGAGCTCGGTCAGCAGCACCGCCAGACGCAGTGCCTCGTCACAGAGCATCGGTCGGATCCAGTTCTCACCGGCGCTCGCCGCATGGCCCTCGTTGAAGATGAGGTAGACCACCTCCAGCACGGACGCCAGCCGTTCGTGCAACGCCGTGCCCCGCGGCAGCTCGAACGGTACAGCGGCCCGGCCGAGGGCACGTTTCGCACGAACGATACGCTGTGCGATGGTGGCCGGCTCGCACAGGAATCCGCGTGCGATCTCCTCGGTGCTCAGACCGGCGACCACCCGCAGGGTCAGGGCGCTACGCGCTTCCGGCGACAGCAGCGGATGACAGGCGATGAAGATCAGACGCAGCAGGTCATCGTCGACCGCCGCGTCGAGCGCCTGCACCAGCTGCTCGTCGGATTCCAGCTCTTCCCGGTCGGTGGCGGCCAGCAGCGCGTGCTTGGACCCCATGAGCCGATTGCGACGGAGCTGATCGAGGGCCCGGTTACGGGCCACCGTCATCAGCCAGGCGCCCGGGTTGTCCGGCACACCCTGCTCGGGCCAACGCTGCAGCGCCTCGAGCAGCGCATCCTGCGCAAGCTCCTCGGCGCGCCCCAGATCGCCACACAGGCGGGTCAGGGTCGCAACGATACGTCCCGACTGGTCGCGCCAGACGGCTTCCAGACGCGCCTGCACCGTGTCATTCATCGCGGCAGCTCGTGCCAGACCCGGGTCTCCCGGCCGGGCTCCCAGCGGGTCTCACGAAGGCTCTGCCGGCGTCGCGTTGCGACCGACATGGATCAGCCGTCGGCATCGGGCGACGGTTCGACCATCACCATCCATGAGACACCGAACTTGTCGGCGACCATGCCAAAAGCCGGTGAGAAGAAGGTCGGCCCGAGCGGCATCAGCACGCTGCCATCGCTCGCGAGCGCGGTGAACAGCCGCCTCGCCTCATCGGCGTCACCTACGCTCATGGACAACGAAAAGCCCTGAAAGCCGGGATTGCCGCATTGTCCGTCGGAGGCCATAAGCGTCGCGTCGCCGATGCGCAGCTGCATGTGCATGACCTTGTCGGGATCCGGCGCGCCACCTGCACAGCCGGCTTCGGCGTCGTTCGGCGGTGCCTCGGAGAAGCGATGCAGGGCCTCGATCTTCGCGCCCAGGGCAAGCGCATAGTATTCGGCCGCCTCTTCGGCACGGCCGTCGAAGAACAGATACGGTTGGATGCCAGGCATAGAAAAGGGTCTCCTGCTTGGATTGACACATGGATTGACCGGAATGAACACCCGGGCCGGGGTGTGACAGAGCCGGCTGCGGGTCGTCACCACGCCCGTATATCCATAGACGAACGAGCACTCTTCAATTCGACGTTGTCACCGAACACCGATCACGACGACCGGTCAGCCCCCCCAGGTATCGCCCTTCTCATGCCAGCCCCCGGCCGGGGCTCTGCTCAACCCTCGTGACAGGGCGCCACCTCACGCACCTCGACGCTGGCCCATTCCGCGGCGGGACAGGCCTCGGCGATGGCGATCGCCTCCGCGCGACTGTCGCAGTCCAACAGGAAGAATCCACCGACCATCTCCTTGCTCTCGGTGAACGGACCGTCGATCAACGAGGTGCTGCCCGAACGCCGCCGCACCCGCACCGCGTCACCATCCGAACGCAGCGATTCACAAGCCTTCAAGACGCCGCGCGCGCTGAGCCGGTCGGCGAACTCCAGCATCCGGGCGTAAGCCGACTCGGCCTCGGCCGGTGTTCGTTGGCTACGCTGATCACGGGGCTCGACGATGAGTAGAAGGTAGGCCATTGGGTGCTCCCGTGCTGGCTGCGGGGTGGCGACGCGCGCCGCTGATATACGCGGATCATAAGCCATCGAGCCCACGCCGCCCTGGCCACAGAGGCTCACAGCGGCACCACTGCCGCTGCACCCCGGAACGCCTGTCGGTCATGCCGGCTCGAGCCCGCTTCGTGACGCTTGTATGCGTGCCGAATTCGTGCAACATATGCGGCGCGCCTGGCAGGGCGCGTGCTTTCGGCCAAGTGTTCTCGGCATGTCCCCGGTGTTCTGGGCATGTCTCAAGTGTTCTCGGCATCTCATTGTCATGAGGATTGCGTGATGTCACGTGTGCCTGGTCGTTTTGCTTCCGCACTATCGGTCGCTGTGCTTGCGGCCTTCCTGGCCGGCCCGGCCCACGCCGAGCGCAAGCTGGTCTATGCCAGCGCGGTCGGCGCCAAGCACCCGGTGCACACGACCGGCGTTGAACCCTTCTTCGCCAAGGTGCAGGCCGAGACCGGCGGCTCGCTGAGCTTCGAGCTGTTTCCTGGTGGCACGATTGCCGGTGGTAAGCAGACCCTGGCGGCAATCGGCAACGGCACCGCGGACATGGGCTTGTTGGCGGACATCTACACACCCAACGACCTGCCGGTCAGTGCCATGCTCAGCGACCTCGCGGCGCTCGGCAAGGATGCCCGGGTGATGACCGGCGCGGTCAACCAGACCCTGCTGCTGGATTGCTCGGCCTGCAAGCAGGACTATCTGGAGGACGGCGTGCTGCCGCTCGCCAGCTATTCGCTCACCCCGTACTACTTCATGTGCGCCAAGGTGCAGATCAAGAGCGCCGCCGATGTCGCCGGGAAGAAGGT
>JAGRHX010000391.1 GCA_020444775.1 Gammaproteobacteria bacterium | reverse complement strand
CGCGAGCAGATGGGCATCATGACCGAAGAGCTGGCTGGCAAGGATTCGACCATCAAGGCCGACGCCGCCGATGGCGCGAAGACCGCGTCCAAGGAGGTCGGGCTGAGCAACTTCAAAGATGGCGCGAAAGGCAAATAAGCACGCCTGGCCCGAGCGGCCTCGCGTTGCTCTACCAGGGCTTGCTCTACCAGCCGTTGCTCTAGATGAAACTGGTGTCGCTGCGATAGTGGGCTTGCCCGTCTGAGTCGGCCATATCGCCGCGCACCGAGGTGTCCTGTGTCGTCGCGCCTCGCCCGGTCGTCCCGGCGTGGGGCCTGCTCGGCGGCGCGGGCCAGTGCCGGTTCAGGTCGTGGCGTCCAGCAGAACAACCTCACCGCTCGATATCGGATTCGGCGACACGAGCGTCGATCGATCGTGCGTGAGCACCCGCGCCGACGGCATGGCGCGCGGCGGTCGGCGGCGAATCCGCGGACAGGCCTCGGTGCTGGCCCTGCTGTTGCTGGGCGTCGCGGTCATCTGTGCGCTCAGCCTGTACAAGAGCGGTCGTCTGGCCACCGACAAGATGGCCCTGCAGAACGCGGCCGACGCCGTCGCTTACAGCGTGTCCACGGTCGAGGCACGGGATCTCAACTTCGCCGCCTACATGAACCGCTCGATCGTCGCCAACGAGGTGGCGATCGCGCAGATGGTCGGTCTGGCCTCCTGGGCCCAGCACACCAACTCCTTCCACGACCACCTGCGCTCCTACGACACGGTCATCGCCCAGCCGCTCGCCTCCAACCCGTTCACGGCAGCGGTGGGCGCACCGATGAGCGCCGCGCTCAAGGGCATGGCGGGCGTGTTCAAGGGCGTGGGCACGGTGCTGGACAAGACCTTCAAGCCGTTGGCCCAGGCCTTTAGCATCGTCTCGCACGGCACGAACTACGCCTATGGGGTGTCGCAGACGGTCTTTCACTACGCCAGTCTGATGCAGGCGCTCGGCGTGGTGCAGGAGATGATCGATCGCAACGGCCCCGATGGCGCCGGCATGTCCGACTATGGCGTGCTCTCGCTGATTTCGCATCTGGCGACCTTCGCCGAGTTGCCCGGCTTTCCCGGGACCCAGTACACCAGGTCCTACGACCCGACCGAGGTCTGCAGCAAGCGGGCGCGCGACCGGAACGACGAGAGCTGTGACAGCGCCAGGGCCTACGAGCGGCTCGCCGCGATAACCCTGGATTCGCGCGACAACTTCAGCCGCAATCGCGGCTGGGAGCTGCAATTCTTCAAGGTGCTCAGGCAGATGGGCATCGTCCCCAGCTGGCTGACCTTCGACCTGCGCGATCGCAGCGGCAAGAACCGGACCTGGCTCGGCATCAACTTCTCCAAGTCCCTGGACCTGGGCATCGCCGAGGTCCGCTTCGGCATGCGTTTCGGCATCTACTTCGACCTGGCACGAGACGGTGGCAGCGAGCTGCGGCATGTGAGGCAGAGCAACGACGCGACCGCCGGCAAGTACTTCAACTGGTCGGCTGCCGACGGCACCAACATGGGCATCGGAATCACCGGCCGGATCTTCGGCGGCATCTTCGCCTGTCTGCCCCTGGTCGGCTGTGTGCAGGTTGCCGGGATCCCCGACTGTCAGGCCACCGCGGTCAACGACGAGCTGAATTTCAGTTGCAGCGTCTGGGGCCTGACCATCGGACCACCGCCCATCTTCTTCCCCACCACCGCGCCACTCGCCACCGGCTACGCCGAGGTCGGGGTGCGCAACGTCAACGATCTCAAATCCGACAGCAAGCACATGGGACTTGCCGATCGTCGTAGCCCCTTCGGTCGCAGCGGGCCGGTGCCACGCGAGGCATACGGAGACGTGCCAACTCGCGAGAATGCCTGGTTCGGCCTGCCCTTCACCACGGTCCCGCCGTACAACCAGGAGAACCGCAATGGCTCCAGGGGCATCTACGACATGGCCAGCTGGAACAGTCGCCGCATCGCGACCTACAGGGGTCTGCCGCCATACATCGACACCACCGACGAGGTGACGCTGGCGCACTCGGGTGGCCCGTACATCGTGGTCGGTCTGGAGCTCGGCGAAGCGGCCTTCGACCGCAACAACTGGAGCGATGCGAGCAAGGAGCCCAAGGGACGGTTCGCACTCGACAACGGTCTGGCGCGCGAGCGCGCGACCGTGATTGCCAAGGCCGAGGTCTGGTTCAAGCGGCCCAATGACATCAGCTACTTCCGCCGGGGGGATCGCTACGAGGAGCACGGCAGCACCTTCAATCCCTACTGGCAGGCGCGTCTGGTCGAGACCAGTCATGCCGACCGGGCCATCGCCCTCGCGATCCAGCAGGGGCAGGGCGAGGCGCCACCATACGCGGTGGCCGAGTTCAACGAGTTCATGGACAACGTGCGCGACGCGGTGGACGCGGCGGCGGGAGCAGCGGGCCTGTGAACGTACGTATCAGACCATGCACGTCGCGGTACGCTCGCCGCCAGCATCGCCATCAGCACGGCCAGAGTCTGGTCGAGGCGCTGATCGCCTGCACCCTGGTGCTGGTGCCCCTGTATCTGGCCGTGCCGCTGCTCGGCAAGTACCTGGACATCAAGCAGACCGCGGTGCAGGCGGCGCGCTACGAGGCCTGGGAGTACACCGTCTGGCAGGACGGCAACGATGCAGCCTCCGGCACCATCCGCTCCAACTTCAATGCACTGACCCGTGGTCGTCAGCCGTACAAGCTACCGCAGGAGACGCACTTCCAGGCGGAGAACCGATTCTTCGGCGTGGTCGGCACCGAGCCCGACGAGATCCTGCGTATCGGCGCGGACGACGGTCTGAGCGGCAATCGGCTGACCGCGGCCAGTGTCAATCCCTTGTGGAAGGATCATCGTCGTGAGGCGCTGTTCACCGG
>JAGRHX010000390.1 GCA_020444775.1 Gammaproteobacteria bacterium | reverse complement strand
AATTTCCGGGTTAAGCGCTACATCGCCAAGTACACCATCAATCCGGCGATCAGCCATGGCATTGCCGATGCGGTGGGCTCGGTGGAAGCGGGCAAGTATGCCGATCTGTGTCTGTGGAAGCCGGCATTCTTCGGCGTCAAGCCGTCCATGATCATCAAGGGTGGCATGATCGTCGCCGCGCCGATGGGCGACCCGAATGCATCCATACCGACACCACAGCCGGTGCACTACAGGCTCATGTTCGGCGCCTATGGCCGTGCGTCGACTGCGACCAGCCTGACCTTCGTGTCGAAGGCGGCCTTGAACGCCGACGTCGGTTCACGTCTGGGACTGCAACGCACGCTGCACGCGTGCTCCGGAACACGGCGAATCGGCAAGCAGGACATGCTGCTGAACGACGCCACGCCGGTGGTGGAGGTCGATCCACAGACCTATGAGGTTCGTGCCGATGGCGAGCTGCTGCGCTGCGAGCCCGCCAGCCAGCTCCCGCTAGCGCAGCGCTACTTCCTGTTCTGAGCGCTGGCCGATGTTGCACCTGACTCGATATCAACCGCGCGCCGTGGCCGCGGACGAGAGCACGGCGGGTAGCGTGAACGCTGCCATGGACGAGCTGGTGCTGCCCTTCGAGCTGCGTCAACGAAGTCGCTTGCGAGCGATGACCCAGCGCGGCCAGGAGGTGGGCTTGTTCCTGGACCGGGGGCTGGTGTTGCGGGACGGCGACAGGCTGAGCAGCGAGGATGGCGTCGTGGTCCGCGTGCGGGCGGCGCCAGAGCACTGCTCGACGGTGCGGGCTTCGGATCCGCTGGCCTTGACCCGGGCGGCCTATCATCTCGGCAATCGACACGTGATGTTGCAGGTTGGCGCGGGCTTCCTGCGCTACCGACACGATCACGTGCTCGATGCGATGTTGCGTGCCATGGGCCTGCGGGTCTTCGAGGAGACCGTGCCCTTCGAGCCCGAGGCGGGTGCCTATCCGGGCGCGCACGGCCATGTCCATGGTCACTCGCACGGTCACTCGCATGATCACGAGCACGCGCATGCGAAAGGGCAGGGGCGGATTGTACGACCCGGAGCGGACGATGACGGCTGAGCATGGTACCGCGACGCCAGTATCGGCGCTGGATGGCGCGGATGCGAGCACGCCTGGCGCAGGCTCGGGTCTCGCACGATTGCTGCAATTGGGCAGCGCCGCGTTGCCGGTCGGTGCATTCGCATACTCCGATGGCCTGGAGAGCGCGGTGCTCGCCGGGCTGGTGCACGACGAGCAGACACTGGGCCAATGGCTGGACGAGCTGCTCGAGCTGGGGCTCGAACGTCTGGACCTGCCAGTCTACGGGCGTCTGTTCGAGGCCTTTGCGAGCAATCGTATCGAGTCACTGCTCGAATGGAACGATTTTCTGCTGGCATGTAGGGAAAGCGCCGAGCTGCGCGCGGCCGACCAGCACGCGGGCGGCGCGCTGCGGCGATTGCTCATCGAGCTGGACGAGCCATTGCCGAGTGCGCTGCGCACGCATGTCGCGCTGAGCTTTGCGTGCATGCATGCGGTAGCAGCCGGATGCTGGTCGCTAAAGGTACGTGACGCGGCCCAGACGTTGGTCTGGAGCATGCTGGAGAGCCGTGCTCTGGCGGCGGTGAAGCTGGTGCCCTTGGGGCAGAGCGTCGCTCAGCGTGTGCTGCTGCGTTTGGGGCGCCGGCTACCTGAAGCGGTGAACCGGGCCCTGGCGCTGCCGGATGACGCGATCGGTGGATCGCTACCCATGCTGTCGTTGCTGAGCATGCAGCACGAGACCGCGTATACGCGACTGTTCCGGTCCTGAGCTTGGGTTCGGACGAAAACCATATCTCGATGGGGTGAACTGAAGATGACGAGCTCGGCGCTCAGAGTAGGTATTGGTGGACCGGTCGGTTCGGGCAAGACCACGTTGTTGCTGAATCTGTGCAGGAGCCTGCGCGATCGATACAGCGTCGGCGTGGTGACCAACGACATCTATACACGGGAGGATGCCGAGTTCCTGTCCAGGCACCAGGCATTACCACAGACGCGCATCGTCGGTGTGGAGACCGGTGGTTGCCCGCACACCGCGATCCGCGAGGA
>JAGRHX010000389.1 GCA_020444775.1 Gammaproteobacteria bacterium | reverse complement strand
ACCGCGTCGTGGTGCTCGACTACGGACGCAAGATCGCCGACGGCACGCCCGAGCAGGTGCGCAGCAATCAGGCGGTCATCGATGCCTACCTGGGCGTATCTCACGGATAGAGACATACGGCGACCCGCGTACGGCCCACCTTCGGACCGTGCCCGGGCCGGGCACCCGCCAACCTGGGAGTGAACTGCTCGCATGGATTTTCTCAGCTCTGTGTTCGTCACGCCGTTCACCGAAATGGCTGCCGCGCCGGTCTTCCTGCTCGAGGTGGTGCTCAACGGCCTGTTGACCGGGGTCATGTACTCACTGGTCGCGCTGGGCTTCGTGCTCATCTTCAAGGCATCGGGGATATTCAACTTCGCCCAGGGTGTGATGGTGCTGTTCGCGGCCCTCACCCTGGTTGGCCTGACCGAGTTCGGCTGGCCCATCTGGCTGGCGATCCTCGGCACCGTGGCGGTGATGGTGGTGCTGGCGATGGCCATCGAGCGGCTGATGCTCAGGCCTTTGGTGAACCAGGACCACATCATCCTGTTCATGTCGACGATCGGGCTGACCTTCTTCCTGGAAGGCTTTGGCGAGATGTTGTGGGGCAGCAACGTCAAACGCCTGGACATCGGCATTCCCGACCAGGTGCTCGAGGTGCCGGTCGGTGGTGAGATCATGCTGCTCAGCAGCTTCGACATCTTCGCCGCCGTGGTCGGCGCGGTGATGGTCCTGGTGCTGGCGGTGTTCTTCCAGAAGACCGCGATCGGGCGCGCGCTGCGGGCGGTGGCCGACGACCATCAGGCGGCGCTCTCGGTCGGCATTCCATTGAAGACCATCTGGGTGGTCGTGTGGTCTGTGTCGGGCATCGTGGCGATGGTCGCCGGCATCATGTGGGGCGCGAAGAGCGGCGTGCAGTTCTCCCTGTCGCTGATCGCGTTGAAAGCCCTGCCGGTGCTCATACTGGGCGGGTTCACCTCGGTCCCGGGGGCCATCATCGGTGGACTCATCATCGGCGTCGGGGAGAAGGTCGCCGAAGTCTATTGGGGGCCGGCGGTCGGCGGTGCCGTGGAGAACTGGTTCGCCTACATGCTGGCGCTGGTGTTCCTGGTGTTCCGCCCGCAGGGGTTGTTCGGAGAACGCATCATCGAACGGGTTTGAGCGGCGCCCTCAGCGGTTGAGGTCGTTGCGCGCAGAGGTATAGCCGATGCTCTATCGAGAGACCGGGATATTCAAGACCAGCTACGAGTCGGACCAGGCGCTGTTCCCGATTCCACTGGACCGCTGGCTGGTGCTGGTATTCCTGGTGCTGGGATTCGTGGTCGTGCCACTGCTCGCCAACGAGTATCTGTTGCAGGCCGTGTTGATTCCCACCGTGGTCTTCACCATGGCGGCACTGGGGCTGAACCTGTTGACCGGCTACGCCGGACAGTTGAGTCTGGGCACCGGTGCCTTCATGGCGGTAGGCGCCTATGCCGCCTACAAGCTGACCACGGCATTTCCGGATTTGAACATCCTCGTGGTGTTCGTCATCGCGGGCGTGATAGCGGCCATGGTCGGCGTGTTGTTCGGCATACCATCGCTGCGGATCAAGGGCTTCTATCTGGCGGTGGCAACGCTGGCCGCGCAGTTCTTCTTGATCTGGCTGTTCAACAAGGTCGCCTGGTTCACCAACTACGACCCGTCCGGCAGCATCACCGCACCGCCACGCACCCTGCTCGGTATCGAGCTGACGGGACCGACCGCGACCGCCGAGACCCGCTATCTGACCGCGTTGGCCATGGTGGTGGTGTTCACCGCGATCTCGCTGAATCTGGTGCGCGGTCGGATAGGTCGCGCCTGGATGGCGATCCGGGATATGGACATCGCCGCGGAGATCATCGGCTTCAGGCTGTTCCACACCAAGCTGCTGGCGTTTGCCATCTCGTCCTTCTACTGCGGGGTGGCTGGCGCGATGATGCTGTTCTTGTGGTTGGGAAGCGCCGAGACCGAGGCGTTCGCGATCAACATCTCGTTCCAGGTGCTGTTCATGGTCATCATCGGTGGGCTGGGCAGCGTGCTCGGTTCCTATCTGGGAGCCGCCTTCATCAGCTTGATGCCGATCGTGCTGACCAATCTGCCCGAGCTGTTCGGTCTGCACATCGAAGCGGCGATGGGCAAGCACATCGAGTTCATGATCTTCGGTGGCATGATCATCTTCTTTCTGATCGTCGAGCCGCACGGCCTGGCGCGACTGTGGTTCATCGTCCGCGAGAAGCTGAGGCGCTGGCCGTTCCCGTACTGAGGCCCGGCGCTCGGCCTCGCCGGCCAACGGGTTGCCAGCGCGTTGCCAGCGCGTTGGTTGCCCGCAGGCGGCATGCTATGGTGCCGACGATGAGAACAACGAGCACAACAAGCATTCAGCACTGGTCAGATTCGCGGATCGGTCGCTCCGAGCCGTGACGGGTAGTACCTGGAGGATATAAGTCGATGAAGTCGTCCCCTTTGAAGATTGCCAGGAAGATTGCCGGCCTGGTCGCGGCGCTCGCACTGGGCAGCCTGAGCGCGCTGCCGGTACAGGCCCAGAACGAGCAGTTCGTGCCTTTGCTCTCCTATCGGACCGGGCCGTACGCGCCGAACGGCATACCGACCGCGAACGGTTTCCGCGACTACATGGACCTTGTCAACAAGCGTGACGGCGGTATCAACGGCGTCAAGATCCTGCTCGAGGAGTGTGAGACCCAGTACAACACCAAGAGCGGTGTCGAGTGCTACGAGAAGCTCAAGAACAAGGGGCCCACCGGCGCGGCCCTGGTGCATCCGTGGAGCACGGGCATCACCTATCAGCTGATTCCGAAGTCGGCGGTCGACAAGATTCCGCTGGTGAGCATGGGTTATGGCCGCACCGCCGCGGCGGACGGTCGCTACTTCCCTTACGTCTTCAACTTCCCGACCACCTACTGGAGTCAGGCATCGGCCTTCATCCGCTACATCGCTCAGCAGGAGGGCGGTGAGGCGAATCTGAAGGGCAAGAAGATCGCGCTGGTCTACCACAACAGCGCCTATGGTAAGGAGCCGATACCAACCTTGGAAGCGCTGCAAAAGCGCTATGGCTACGACCTCAACCTGCTTGCCGTCGACCATCCGGGCCAGGAGCAGAAGGCGACCTGGCTGCAGGTGCGCCGCTATCGTCCCGATTGGGTGCTGATGTGGGGCTGGGGCGTGATGAACCAGGTGGCCATCAAGGAAGCGGCCGCGATCCGTTTCCCGATGGATCATTTCATCGGTGTCTGGTGGTCGGGCAGCGAGTCCGACGTGATCCCGGCCGGTGACGACGCGATCGGTTACAAGTCCGGCACCTTCCATGCGTCGGGACACGAATTCCCGGTCTTCAAGGACATCCTCGAGCATGTCTATGGGGGCAACATGGAAGAGGCGAGCAAGAACAACTTCGGCGAGGTGCTCTACAACCGGGGGTTGTTGGCGGCTCTGTACTCGGTCGAGGCGATCCGCACCGCGCAGGGCATGCATGGCAAGAAGCCGCTGACCGGTGAGCAGGTCAGAGACGGACTGGAGGCCCTGGACCTGACCGAGGAGCGGCTGAAGGCACTTGGTGTCGGCGGTCTCGCCAACCCGATGAAGGTGACCTGCGCTGACCACGAGACCATGGGGCCGGTGGCCATCCAACAGTGGGATGGCAAACGCTGGTCAATCGTGAGTGACTGGATCGAGCCGGACCGTGAGGTTGTGAGGCCGATGGTCGAGGCGGCGGCGATGGCCTACGGCAAGGAGAACAACATCGAGCCGCGGGACTGCAACTGAATCTTGCCGAGCCCCGGTGAGCGAGGCTGCGCTGGTCCCTTGATCAAGCGCTGAGTCATTCCATCCGTGGAGCGAGTCAGCGCTGCCCCAAGGGGCGGCGCCGCCCGCCTCGGGTCTGTAAGCCCCGGGTTCTTGAGCCCCGGGTCTGTAACCTCGATTGGAGAATCGTCGATGGCTGCCGCCAGCCCGGCCGACGCCCTGAGCTCCTCGAACGTCCCCGGAGCGTCCAGCGCGCTGCTGTCGGTCAATAACATCGAGGTCATCTACGACCACGTCATCCTGGTGCTGAAGGGAGTCTCGCTGGAGGTTCGTCCCGGAGGCATCGTCGCCTTGCTGGGTGCGAACGGCGCGGGCAAGACCACGACCTTGAAGATGCTGGCGACCATCCTCCGCCCGACGTCGGGGCAGGTGACGATCGCGGGCCACGACCTCGCGCGCGACCGCGGCGCGATCCGTCGGGTGATCGGCTACATGCCGGACGTGTGCGGCCTCTACGAGGAGATGATGGTCCACGAGTACCTGCGGTTCTTCGCCGCGGTGTACGGGATCCGCGGGGCCGCCGCGACGAAGGCGATCGACGACGCCCTCCAGGTCACCGGCCTCGAGTCCAAGGCCGAGGCGCTGTGCGGCGACCTCTCCCGCGGCATGTCGCAGCGGCTCCATCTGGCGCGGGTGCTCCTCCACGACCCGAAGCTGCTGCTGCTGGACGAGCCGGCGTCGGGGCTCGACCCGCGGGCGCGGATCGAGTTCAAGGACCTCGTGCTGACCCTGCGCGCGATGGGCAAGACCCTGATCGTCTCCAGCCACATCCTGTCCGAGCTGGGCGAGATCAGCGACTCGGTCGCGATCCTGGAGCAGAGCCGGCTGGTGTACTCGGGCCCGGTGGAGGACATCTCGGAGCAGGTGCACCGGGAGGGCCGAGTGTTCCAGGTCCGGGTCCGGGAGGAGCCCGCGGAGGGGCGGTCGGGCGCCGACCTCGTGGAGATCGTCCGCGGCATGCCCGCGGTCGACGCGATCCGCGAGGGCGATCGGCCCGGGCAGATCTTCGTGCGGTTCCAGCCCGACCACACCGATCACCACGCCCTCAACGCCGAGCTCGTCCGGCGTGGGTTCAAGGTGGAGCACTTCGGACTCGAGCAGGTCCGCCTCGAGGACGCCTTCCTCCACATCACCAAGGGTCTGGTCCAGTGAAGGCGATCCTCGAGCGCGACTTCTTCCAGTTCGCGAAGCGCAAGCGCTACTACTCCATGCGCACGCTGGCGGTCGCCCTGCCCCTCGGCATCCTGCTGCTCGCGATGTCCGTCGCCGACCTGCGCGACGACCAGCTCGGCGAGTTCGTCTTCGCCACGACCGCCTGGCCGGTCGTGTGCTTCGCCGCGCTCCTGTCGCCCGGCATGACCGCCGGCCTCCTCGTCGAGGAGCGGCGCGACAACCGGCTCGACGTGCTGCGCTCCACGCCGATGGCCGCGTGGCAGATCGTCGTGGGACGGTGGTTCTCGCGGGTCGCGCTGCTGTGGACGATGATCCTCGCCGCGCTCCCCCTCTGCGCGTCGTCGCTCCTGTTCAGCGGCGTGTCGCCCGGCCAGTTCCTCGACGTCGCGGTCATCGCCCTACTCACCGTCCCGCTGTTCTCCAGCCTCGCGCTGCTCGTGTCGTCCGGGGGCGGCGACCTCGGCGCGGTCCAGCGCACCGCGAACTCGCTGACGATCGCGTTGCTGATCCTGCCGATCCTGGGCTTGGGCGGGTTCCTGAGGGGCAGCCGCGACGTGATCCGTGACATCGTGCTGTGCGTCGCCGCCCTCGATCCGCTCGTCGTGCTCGTGTCGACGATCGACGGCCGTTCGAACGCGAACTGGCCCGCCCCTCCGCTCGTCCTCTTCGTGGCGATGGGAGCCGCGGTCACCTTCGCGTGCGTGGCGCTCAGCGTGAGG
>JAGRHX010000388.1 GCA_020444775.1 Gammaproteobacteria bacterium | reverse complement strand
GCTTGTAGACCGCGGCCTTGCCCAGTGACATGAAGAAGCCGAGCACGAAGATCACGACCACGAAAGGCGCCAGGCTCATGCTGGTCGAGAACTCGACTGGCCCACGGATGCCGTGGATCACATAGTCCGTGCTCGGATACGACAACATGAAGGTCATCAGCGCGGACACGCCAAAGGTCCAGTACATGATGGTTCTGGCTCCAAACCTGTCCGACAGATGACCGCCGTAGGCCCTGAACACGGAGGCCGGGATCGAGTAGGCGGCGGCGATCATGCCGGCATGCTTGATGTCCAGACCGTAGACCCCGACCAGATAGCGCGGCAGCCACAGCGCGAGCGCGACGAAGGCGCCGAAGACGAAGAAGTAGTACAGCGCGAAGCGCCACACCTGCAGATTCCGCAGCGGCTCCATCTGCAGCAGCGTGCCGACCGCCTTCTCACCCGCGGCACGGCGCGCCCGTAGCGCCGGATCGTCACTGGTCGTGAACCAGAACAACACCGCGGTAACCACCAGCGCCACGGCCCAGACCTGGGCGACCATGGTCCAGCCGTATGCGACCATCACGAACGGCGCGACGAACTTGGTGACCGCGGCGCCGACGTTGCCGACGCCGAAAATCCCGAGCGCTGTGCCCTGCCGGTCTGCTGGATACCACTTGGAGACATAGGCGATGCCGACGGCGAAGGAGCCACCGGCAAGGCCCACACCGAGCGCTGCGAGCAGCATCATCTCGTAGCTTGTGGCATGCGACAGCGCGAAGGTGGCCGCGGCCGCCGCGAGCATGGTCAGCACGAAGACGATGCGTCCGCCGTACTGGTCGGTCCAGATGCCGAGAAAGATGCGTGAGATGGAACCGGTGAGGATCGGTGTCCCAGCGAGCAGTCCGAACTGGGTGTCCGACAGTCCGAGATCCTGCTTTATACGGACACCGATGATGGAGAAGATGGTCCACACGGCAAAGCACACGGTAAACGCGAACGTGCTCATGCCGAGGACCTGGTTTTGTTGTGCGCGCGTAACGCCGTCTGGGGAACGCATTGAACCGACACTCCTGAGTCCATGACGAACAGGGTCCAAAAAGCACGTGTATCGCGCCGCAGACCCTGCGTACGGAGCAGGATGTCGGACGCGCCACGCCAACTTGGTTGATCCCGGTCAAGGCTCGAAAGCCGGATTGAAGAAACAAGACGCGCGATTCAAAGCCTCAATGCCCACGGCTGTAAGCATCAATTTCTTGCATTGCACGGCGCATTCGCCGCTGCTAACGTCGTCAACCGTCGCCTTGACAATTGTCAATCAGCCGTTTGGACCGACCATGGGATTGCGTGCCGCCGATCTGCCTGACGTGAAGGCCCTGCAACTGTTCTGCTCGATGAGTGATGAACACTTCGAGCAGATGCTACAGGCCGCCTATCTGCAGAATTTCCCCGCTCAGGTGGAGCTGATTCGCGAGGGCGAGCCGGCCGATTTCCTGTACATCGTGGTCGAGGGCTGTGTGGAGCTGTACGCGCGCGCCAATGGTCGCGAGAACACCATGGGCATGGTGAAGCCGGTCGGCACCTTCATCCTGGCCGCGGTGCTCAAGGACGCCGTGTATCTGATGTCGGCGCGCACGGCGCAACGCTCACGACTGCTGATGGTGCCTTCCGCGGACATCCGACGGGCCTTCGAGCTGGACGAAGGCTTCGCGCGTGCGATCGTCGTCGAGCTCGCGAGCTGCTATCGCACCGTGGTCAAGGAACAGAAGAACCTCAAGCTGCGCACCGCGGTGGAGCGACTGGCGAATCGACTGCTGCAGTACTCGGGGGAACAAGGCGAGCGAGACGAGCTGGTGCTGCCGCATGACAAGCGCACGCTGGCCTCGCTGCTCGGCATGACCCCGGAGAACCTGTCGCGGGCCTTCAATACGCTGCGCCCCTACGGCGTCGAGGTGGACGGTGCGAACATCCGCCTCACCGACCGCAAGTCCTTGGAGGTCCTGGCCAAGCCCAACCGTCTCATCGATGACTGGCGGACTTGAGAGCGGGGACACGCGGGCCTCAAATCGAAGCGCGTAGCCAGAACGATCGGGACTGCGCCACCAGTCGGCCGCGCGCGTCGAAAGCCGCGGACGCGGCGCCGCGCTTGCGGCCTTCCCAGCCCTCGGACCAGTCACCGTGCCAGCCGACCAGGGCGTAGCGTTCACCCGGCATCAACGGCACCAGCACCTCGGCGGCGAACTGCACCGTCAACATCGGGCCCGGCCGCTCCCGACCGCCGTGACCGTAGACGTACCAGGACGCGGTGCAATCGAGCGCGGCCCACACCGCCGCCTCATCAGCGCTGCCATCGGCAAGACGTGTCCACCCGGGCACCGTCCAGTCCGTGGCAAAACGGCCATCGGCCAACGGACCTGCGTGGATGCACATCGAATCGTGCTGCAGGCCGCAGGAGAAGCAGAACGGCGCAGGATGCTCGGCATCGGCCACCGGGAACCTCGCCCGCGCCCGCGCCGCCTCGTCGATCTCGACCGGCTCGGTACGCACGTAGTCCGGCTGCCAGCGCTCGGCCTGCATGATCACCTCCGGTGTGCCTTGGCTGGTATCCAGCAGCTGCCAGCTTTCACCTTCGCGCGCCACGCTGAGATCGGTCTCCAGCGGAATCGGCGCCTGCAGCCGCACCGTGGTCGGTTGCGACGCGACCTGCGCCAGACGCTGCGCGGTCCAGCCGCCCTGGCCACGCCCGGTCGGCCCCTGGAACCACTGTCCGATCCGAATCGCCGAGACACTCATTACACCCCCCGTCCTCACGCCACCCGCTGGCGAGTATACGTCGGCCCGGTGGCCGGGCGTCGCCACGGCGGTGTTTCACCGCGAACGACGAGCGGTCAGAATCGCGGCATGCGCATGCCCCACCACAACAGGAGACCCGAATGAGCAGCACGGTTCTCGTCACCGGCGCAACCCGCGGCATCGGCCGCGCCACCGTCGACCGACTCGTCGCACGTGGCGTACAGGTGGTCGGCATCGCGCGTAGCGCACCCGCTGACGGCACGTTTCCAGGTGCTTTCTACAGCGCCGACCTCGGCGACGAGGCAAGCACCGCGGCGGCGCTGCGTGCAGTCCTCGCCGAGCACAGCGTCGACGGCCTGGTCAACAACGCCGGACTCAACTACGTGGAGCGACTGGACAAGGTCGATCTCGGTCACTTCCGCGAGGTCATCGAGGTCAATCTACGGGCCTCGATCCAATGCGCCCAGGCGCTGCTGCCGGGCATGCGCGAGCGCGGCTACGGCCGCATCGTCAATCTCTCCAGCCGCGGCGCGCTCGGCTCGCTGGGTCGCACCAGCTATGGCAGCGCCAAGGCCGGCGTGATCGGCATGACCCGCACCTGGGCCATCGAGCTTGCCGCCGCCGGGATCACCGCCAACGTGGTGATGCCCGGACCGATCGTCACCGAGATGTTCATGCGCAACAACCCGGACCGCGACGGGCTTCACGAGCGCTGGCGTCAGGGCGTGCCCATGAAGCGCTTTGGCCGCCCCGAGGAGGTGGCCGCGGCCATCGACTTCCTGCTCTCGGCCGATGCCTCCTACATCACCGGTCAGGTGCTTGGCGTATGCGGCGGCAGCAGCGTCGGCGGCATGCCCCTATGACGCTCCGGTGGCGCCGCGGAGAAAGGTTTCGACCACGTCGAAGAGCTGGTCGCGACGCCGCTCGATGAGCATGCTGTGAGTGCAGCCGCCGATCACGGTGAACTGCTTGTGGGGCGCGTCACGCAGCGCCTCGAAGACCTTCAGGCTGGCGGCGGGCGTCGTCTCGATGTCCTTCTCACCGACCACCACCAGGGTAGGCACCGCGATCGTGCCCGGGTCGTAGTATGGGGTCGTCGCGTATCTGAAGTTGTCATCGACAACGCCAGTGGGCGCGCGGATCGCGGATGGCTCGAAGTCGTGGGCCCGTGGGTCGCTGGCCAGCACCGCATCCAGCCAGGCCTGCACCCACTCGGGATTTGCGATGTCGTCAAAGGCCTCGTCGGACAGCCCGTGCCGCCAGCGCGCGTACATCTGTGAGCGGCTCACCAGCCGGTAGGCGCCAGTCGGTGGCTCGGCGGCGATCAGGCCCGGACCATCGCGCAGCAAGCGAGTCGCATACAGCACCAGTCGCTGCAGCCGGTGGCTGTTGCGTGCGGCGTAGGCGCCAGAGATCCGCGAGCCCCATGAGTAGCCGACAAGGCCCAGACGCGGCACTTTGCGCAGCGCCAATATGTGCTCGACGACGTGCCCCAGATCGGCGACCGCGAGGTCGGTATGCACGATCGGTGGGTTGGCCTCGGCCGGCTCGTTCATCGGCGACGGCCGTGGCGAGCGGCCATAGCCGCGCAGGTCCAGCGCCCAGACGTCGAATCCGGCCAGCGCCAGGCGATCCATCCAGGAGTAACCCGCCAGGGGCATGTCGAAGGTCACGCTGGAGGCGTAGGTCGCGCCATGCACGAACAGCAGCGTGCGCTCGGCCGTCGGCGCGGCCGTGGGATCCAGACGCTTGTTGAACAGGCAGACAGCGGGGCTGCCGTCGATCTCGAGGATCTCGCTGTGCACGTGCAAGGTGCGGCCGCAGCGTTCGATGGTCTCGTTCATGTCGGCGTGCTCCTCGGCGGTTGGCGAGCTGTTGGCGAGTTTGAGGGCGGCGAGGCGGCAGCCCCGACGCACACGCGCGTTCCGACTGACCTCGATCACGAAGCATGTCGGCAGGTGTTGATGCGGGTCAAGGTCATCGCGACCCGCTGCGCCTAGCGTGACTACAGACCCAAAAGGAGAACGCCAATGTCGGTCGAGGTCAGCGCGCCAGCCACGGCAACCACCCGCGAGGCGGGAACGGGTGATTCGCGATATCACGATCCGGGTTGCGCATATTGTCCGAGCACGGTGCGTGCCTGCCGGCAGGGTGAATCGGAGAGTCGTGGCCCTGGATTCTGTCCATCGAAGATGGCGCAAGGCTCTATAGACTCGGCCGCCCCCATCTACGAGGATCCTTTCGTGCGCAAGGTCGCGCAGGAATCGGCGCGTGTGGAGAGCGAGGGCTATTGCCGCTGGACCCGGGTCGAGGAGGTCTGTCAGTTCGCGAAGAAGATGGGCTTCACGCGGATCGGCATCGCTACCTGTATCAGCTTCGTCGATCAAGCTCGCGTGCTGTCGCAGATCCTCGAGAGCCATGGCTTCGAGGTCGCCTCGGCGGCCTGCAAGAACGGCGGTGTGGCCAAGGAGGACATCGGCCTTGCCGACGCCGAGAAGATCCGGCCGGGCAATCATGAGTCGATGTGCAACCCGGTCTCGCAGGCGGCGCTGCTGAACGACGCGGGCTGTGAGTTCAACATCGTGCTGGGTCTGTGCGTCGGTCACGACAGCCTGTTCTTCAAGCACTCCGACGGTCTGGTCACAACCCTGGTGGCCAAGGACCGGGTGCTGGCTCACAACCCCATCGGTGCCCTGCACCTGGCCGACTCGTACTACAGCAAGGTATGGGGGCCGCTGCGTCCGGAGAAGCCGCCGAAGCTGCCGCGCGAGGGCCGCAAGGGCTGAATCGGCTGTTGGTCCGGGCCGCGGGCACGAGGCCGCAGCGCCACCCCGGCCACCGTGATCCCGGCGGCATTCAGCGTAAGTGGCATGAGCAGGTGGGATGACCGGAGTCCGGGCGGGCTATAGTGTCGGTCGGGCCGACCCGGTCCGTCGCCGCCTGGAGCCTGCATCATGACCGAAGCCCTCAGTCGCGCGCCGCTGGGCGTCAGGATCCGAGATGCCCGGCTGAGCCTGCCGGCGATGCTCGAGCTGGTGCGCGAGGCCGAGTCGCTCGGCTATCACAGCGCCTGGCTGCCGGAGGGTCCGGGGCGTGATGCGCTCACCGAAGCGGCCTTGCTCGCCCAGGCCACGCATCGGATCCAGATCGGCACCGGCATCATCCCGGTCTTCACCCGATTGCCAACCGTCGCCGCGGCCACCGCCCTGACCGCCGCGCAGCTCGTTCCCGGGCGCATCGTGCTCGGCATCGGCATCGGCCACCGCCAGCACATGCAGGCCGCTCACGGCGTGCCTTTCGACAAGCCCGTGCAGCGCACCCGCGAGTTTGCCGAGATCGCCCGCGCCCTGTGTCAGACCGGCTCGGTCGAGTATCACGGACAGATCTACGACATCGATGGCTTTGCGATGGAGGACCCCGTGACCGAGCCGGTACCGATCTACATCGCGGCGCTGCGGGAAGGCATGTTGCGCATGGCCGGCGCGGTCGCGGACGGCGTGCTCATGAACTGGGTGACCCTGGACTACGTGCCGCGTGCCATCGAGCTGATTCACGAAGGCGCACGCGCGGCCGGTCGCGACCCGAGCACGATCCGCGTGGCCAGCTATCTGCGCACCTGTGTCTGCGACGATCCGGAGCGCGTCGAGCGGGCCAGCCGTGCCCAGGTTGCCCGCTACGGGTCCATGCCCTACTACCGTCGCTACTTCCAGAGCATCGGCTTTGGCGACGAGGCACAGGCGATCGAGCAGGCCTGGCAGCGCGACGACGCGCAGGCCGCGGCGGCAATCGTCAGCACCCGGATGCTGCGCGCAATCACCATCTATGGCAGCGCCGATGAATGTCGGTTGCGACTCGATGCCTATCGCCAGGCCGGGCTGGACCTGCCGATCATCGCGCCCTTCCCCATTGACGAGCCCATCGAGCAGACCTTTGAACGTACCCTACGAGGCTGCGCACCGGCCGGCGGTTGAGCAGGCCGCGCCAAACAGGCGCGGCGGGTTCGGAGTGTGCTACGGACGCGCCGGCCACACCGGCTGGTGATGCCCAAGGGGCACCGACGGCCGTGCCCAACGCGGCGCCGTCTCGCTGAGCTCCAGCACCGGCGCAAGATGCCGGAGCCGGCCCATGGGCGTATCGCTGACCATGGTCCAGCGCTCGACCTCCTCGCCCGTGAACTCACTGTCGACCCCGCTGAGCGCCGATTCCGGCACCTGACCGCGGCCGACCAGCCAGCGCCCGGTCTGGGCCAGTGACAGACGCACCAGCCAGCTACCGCCCTCGCGGGCACGGCGTGCCAGCGCCAGCATCGCACCGAAGGCCATCAGATAGCCGGTCAGATAATCGATGGCGGCGACCGGGTAGAACTGCGGCCCGGGCTCGCTGCCCGGGAACAGACGCCCCTGTAGATCGGTGATGCCACTCACCGTCTGGATGACGGTATCGAATCCACGCCGTTCCGCCCACGGCCCGGCATGACCGAAGGCCGATAGGCTCACGTACACCAGGCCGGGGCGCAGCTCGGCCAGCGCTTGCGGCGACAGGCCTCGGGCGGCCAGGCTCGTGGGTCTGTAACCCTGGGAGAACACGTCACAGTCGCGCACCAGATCGAGCAGCGTGGCGCGCTGCGCGTCTTCACGCAGATCGAGCTGCGCGTTGAGCTTGCCATGACCGGTGTCGTACTCCTGATAGCCGATGTTGGGCAGGTGCGCGGCGGTGATCTTGAGCACGTCCGCGCCATGCTCGGCCAGGGTACGGGCGCAGGTAGGACCTGCCAGCACCCGGGTCAGATCCAGCACGCGGATGCCGGACAGCGGCCGATCGCCGTCCGGCAGGGGCTGCGGTGGTGCATCCCCGATGCGCACGATCTCCATCAACGGCAGCGAGGCGATGGCCGCGGCCTGTGGGTGCCCGGCCCACTCCTGCATGCTACGCACCATGCCACCGGCACCCTTGGCGGCGATGATCGCCTCCTCGAGCTCGAGCGCGTTCCACTTCGACACCGCGCGGCGCACTGCCTGCTTGTCCTCCTCCACCCCCAGCACCTGCAGCGCCGCGGCCCGATGATTCGGGAAGTTGCAGTGCAGATAGCTCCAACGACCGTCGCGGGTCGGATACACGCCCATCACCGGATTGCGTTCGGTCGACACTTTATGACCGTCCAGATGCATGTACTTGCCGCTGCGCAAAGAGGCCGTCGCGCGCCGCGTATCCACACCGATCTGCTGTGCCCGACCACCCCGCAGCTGCCAGATGTCATCCACAGCCAGGCCGATCGCGGCCAACGCCGCGGCGGCGGTCTCGCCGATCCGGAACGGCGTGGGCAGGATCGGATCGCTGGCCGCGGTGAAGCTGACCTGACGGGCACGGTCCTCGGACCAGCCGGCGAAGGGCAAGAGGGTATTCAGCGCTTGATGGGACATCCAGGACCTCTGCACAGAGATTTTGACCGACTCAGCCCGAGCTTGAGCGGGCAGATTGCGGGGCGTGACAACGATGACTCAGATTTCGAACACCGCCAGCAACGGCGGGTGATCCGATGGCCAAGCGGGCTCGCCGACGGGCATCCAGACCCGTGTGCAGGCAGCGGCCAGGGACTTGCTGGCGAGCACGTGGTCGAGCATATAGTGCCGCTCGTCGGCCCGGCTGGCCACATCGCAGCCCTCGGACGAGGTCGAGACCAGCGCCCGATCGACCGCGTGCAACGCGCGTCCGGCCAGCGCCGGGTTGCCGGTATCGGTCTCGCTGGCGCACAGCAGACGCACCGGCATCTCGTTCAGATCGGCGTTCAGATCGCCGCAGACGATGACCCGGGCATCCGGCTCCGTGCTCAACAGCCGGTCCACCGCCAGTCGCATCTCCAGCGCCTGCCCATTGCGCTGCAGCGCGGCCAGGTAGAAGCCCTCGGCCCAGGCCGCCGTCGAGCGCCACACGCCGGTACTCAGCTTCTGCCCCTCCAGATGCGCGGCGAGCGGTGCGCGCAGATGCGCGTTGAACACGTGCAAGGAATCCCCCGGCCCGTGGCCGGCAACGCACAGGTCAATCTGCGCATACAGCAGCGGCCGGTCCCAGCGTCGCGGCTGTGCCTCTACCGCGGTGTTGCCGGCATGACCCGCGACGTGCAGGGGTACATGTCGCGGCGGTGGCACCAGCTCGTGCCAGATCTGGCGGGCCTGCAGCATCGGCCAGCGACTCAGGATGACCAGATTGTGGATGTCCAGAGCACCGTCCCGGTCGCGGTGCTGGGAGTGCGAGCGATGGAAATCGGCGTAGGGGCTGTCCGCGAGCAGTGGCTCGAGCACGTTCAGACGTCGCAGCGGATGATGCCGGGTGCCGATGTTCTGCGCATCGACCTCCTGCAGACAGAGCACGTCGGCGTCCAGACGGGCAAGCATCGCCCGGAAGGCCCGCACCCGCTCGGCCTCGGAGCCGCCACCGCGACCGCCGAGTCCGGCCAGATTGTAGGTGGCGATTCGCAACCCTCTCTTCACGCATCCTCCCGCCACGCGCGTCGACCGCCCGCAGGCGTCTGACCACCTGGCCACACCAATGGCGGGCTACGCTGGCGACTGTGCCCGCGGGCCACGAGTCGTGGCAGAATCGGGGCTGGGCACGCGACCGCCGAATCCGCCTCGAAACGCTCGCCACGACCGACCACGGAGAACCGAGCATGAGCATCGAACTCGTCCCGCTTGACCAGAGCTTCGCCCATGAGGTGCGCGGTGTACGGCTGTGGGAGACGTTGAACGATAGCGTGCTGGACCAGCTGCGAGCGGCCTTCAGCCTGCATCCGCTGCTGGTGTTTCGCCGTCAATGCCTGGACGAGGACGAGCTGGTCAGGGTCGCCGCTATCTTCGGCCGTCCGGCGGTGTATGTCGAGCGAAGCTGGCATTCCAGCCGGCCCGAGGTCAGCGTGGTATCGAACATGCGTAACGGCGAGGGCGAGCTGATCGGCGGGCTGTCCTCACGCGAGCTCAACTGGCACACCGACCAGTCCTACAACGCGCACCCCGTGACCGGCTGCTTCCTGTACGCGCAGGTGGTGCCGAACGCGGGCAGCGTGACCAGCTGGGTCAGCCTGTACGATGCCTATGACGCACTACCTGCGTCGATCCGCGCATCCATCGAAGACGCGGTAGGGATCTTCAGCTACGCGGCACGGACCTACACGGTCATCCCGGGGGGTGATGGTAAGGCACTCAATCAGTCGTATCAGGAACGGATACGTAACAGCCCGGACGTGAAGCACCCGCTGGTGCACCGGCACCCGACCAGCGGACGCCCATCCATCTACATCGACCCCGGCACGCTCGTCGGTATCGATGGTATGGACGAGCAGCAGGCCCGACCGATCATCGACGCGCTGCAAGACCATGCGACGGCGCCGGGCGCGGCCTACGCGCATCGCTGGCAGATCGGCGATCTGGTGCTGTGGGACAACGCGGTCACCCTGCACCAGCGACAAGCGTTCGGTGACCACGAATGCCGGCTGATGAAGCGCATGATCATCGACCTGCCGGCCGAGCGACACGTGCAACCCGCGCTGGTCGCCTGAGCCCGCGCCTCGACCAGCCATCAGGGCCCTCATGAGCAAAGACGCGAACAACGACATCAGCCGTGACCCGGCCGAGGACCACGCCGCCGCGCTGGCGGTGGTGCAATTCTGGCTGGGACCGAGCGTCGACGGCCCCGAGCCCGCCGAGACCCGCCGCGCGTTCTGGTACCACGGCGGCGAGGCGGTCGACATGGCCATCCGCGAGCGCTTCGAGCACCGACTGCGGCAGGCCCTGGCCGGGGAGCTCGACCACTGGGCGCACAGCGCGCAGGGTGCGCTGGCCCTGGTGATCCTGCTCGATCAGTTCACCCGCAACATCTATCGCTCGACGCCACAGGCCTACGCCGGCGATCCGCGTGCCCTGGGTGTTGCCGAGCGCAGCGTGCAAAGCGGCCTGCACCGGCAGCTGCCGGTCACCGGGCGCATCTTTCTCTATCACCCGTTCCATCACGCCGAATCACTGGCCGATCAGGATCGTGCGGTGGCGCTGGTCGACGCCATCCGCCATGACGTCGACGCTGACTGGCACGATTACCTCGACCGGCGCGTGGCGGGCTTTGCCCGGCACCGCGACATCGTCGCGCGCTTCGGACGCTTTCCACATCGCAATCCAATCCTCGGGCGTGTCAGCACACCAGAGGAAGCCACCTATCTGGCCGGTGACCACGAGAGCTTCGGTCAGGGCGGTCGAGCGACCCAGACCGGATGAGCAACGATGGGTGACGCTGGTCGAGAGCCTTCCGATCGAGATCGGCACGACGATCCGGCAAAGCCCGGCGGTCGGATCTGGCTGGTCAAATGGCTGCTGATCGCGGCCATCGCCGCAATCGTGGTCGCGGCGCTGCTGATTTTCGACGGCGGCCGCGTCTGAGCAACACCGGCTGCCGTCGGCCTCAGGCGTTGATACGTCGGATCAGCTCGGCCCAGGTATCCAGGATCGGCAGCACCTGGTCCTCGCCTGCCGGCTCCACACTGGTGCAGATCCGCACCACGCCCATATCCCTGTAGCTGGCGATCTCGTCGTAATCCGGCGACCGGCCCCAGATGCTGATCGACAGGCTGTCCGGATCGCGACCGGCCTCCAGGGCCATGGTCCGAAATTGCGGGATCAGCTCCGAGAACGGTGTCGTCATCTTCGCCGTCATCTGTGGCATCCAGCCGTCGGCGTAGCGGATCGCGCGACGCGCCGAGTACGGAAACGCGCCACCCACCAGGATCGGCGGGTGCGGCTTCTGTACCGGCTTGGGCCAGGTCATCATCGGATCGAAGCTGACGAACTCGCCGTGATACTCGGGCTTGCTCTGGGTCCAGATGGCTTTCATGGCCTCGATGCGCTCGCGCACCAGCTTGTGCCGGGTCTCGAAGACGGTGCCATGGTTCTCCATCTCGTCCTGGTTCCAACCATTACCGATCCCGAACAGGAAGCGCCCGCCAGAGATCTGATCAATGGAGGCGACCAGCTTCGCGGTCTGGATGGGATCGCGTTGGTTGACCAGACACACACCGGTGCCGACCTTCAAGGTGGTGGTGGCCATCGCCGCCGCGGTCAAGCTGACGAAGGGATCCATCACATCGTAGTACTTCTTGGGCAGCTCGCCGCCGAAGATGAACGGCGTCTTGCGCGACAGCGGGATGTGCGAATGCTCCGGTGCCCAGACGGACTCGAAGCCGCGCTCCTCCAGGGCTCGAGCCAGCGCCTGCGGCTTCATGGAATAATCGGTGAAGAACATGGAGGCGCCAAAGTGCATGAGTCTCTCCTGCGATGAGCGTCCGGCCGGGCACGGCCGGTGCATGGGTCTGGCTTCAGTATAGGAGCGCCCGGCCGGCATTAGAATCTCGTCATGTGCTGGTGAGATTCCGATCAGCTGCCGCAGGCCGAACGCATGGACAGCCCGACGGCCGGTTGCTTATGGTACGGACATCAGATCCGGAGTCCTGCTCGCATGCTCGTGTTCAGACAGCTCTTCGACCAGCAATCGTCCACCTACACCTACCTGCTCGCAGATCCCGCCAACCGCAGCGCGGTGCTCATCGACCCGGTGTTCGAACAGGTTCGACGCGACATCGCCTTGCTCGATGAGCTCGGTCTGCGGCTGAAGTGGACGCTGGAGACCCATGTGCACGCCGATCACGTGACCGGCGGCTGGCTGCTGCGCGATGCGCTGGGCAGCAGGATCGCAATCAGCGCGGCGAGCGGCGCGGAAGGCGCGGACCGCTATCTGCAGCCGGGAGACAGCGTGGACTTCGGCGCCCGTAGCCTGCAGGTGCGGGCCACGCCCGGTCACACCAATGGCTGCGTGACCTATGTGCTCGACGACCAGCGTCTGGCCTTCACCGGTGACGCGCTGCTGATCCGCGGCTGCGGTCGCACCGATTTCCAGCAGGGCAGCGCCAAGACCCTGTACAGCTCGGTGCACGATCAGATCTTCAGCCTGCCGGATGATTGTCTGCTGTACCCGGCGCATGACTATCGCGGACTGACCGTGACCAGCGTCGGCGAGGAGAAGCTCTACAACCCGCGTCTGGGCGGGCAGATCCTGCGCGAGGATTTCGTCGGTTACATGTCCAACCTCGGCCTCGGACATCCCAAGCAGATGGACGTAGCGGTTCCGGCCAACCTGCTCTGCGGTCGACCCGCCGAGGGCGAGGCCAGCGAAGCCACCACACGACCCTCGGTGGACGACTGGGCGCCGCTGACCTACACCTTCGCCGGTATCTGGGAACTGCAGCCACACTGGCTGGAGGAGCACGCGGGAAGCGTGCAGATCGTCGACGTGCGCTCGGCCGAGGAGTTCAATGGTCCGCTCGGTCACATACCGGGCGCGCGGCTGATACCCATCGAGTCACTGGCCGAAGCAGCCGCCGGGCTCGACGGCGACCGGCCGGTGGTCACCGTGTGCCGTTCCGGCGCGCGCTCGGCCCATGCGACCGTGCTGCTGCAGAAGGCCGGCTTCACCCGGGTCGCCAATCTGGCCGGCGGCATGCTGCGCTGGCGCGCGCAGCGCTTTCGTGTCGAGGGCGGTCAGGACTGAGCGGGCGCGACCCGTTGGCCATGAGCATCCTTGTCGATGGTGCTCGCGGCGGTAGCCGACACCCGTTTTGATTGGAACGAGCAGCCGTCCGAGTGCGATGGTCGAGAACCGGACGCGAGATGCATCGGCATCTCGCTGGCTCCGGTGTACGCGATCGCGCGTGCCAGCAGTCTGCATCCCTGTCCGCTCATCAACGAAGAATCAAGTTTTCGCCGCGGCCGAGTGTCTCGTCAGCGCCTTCGTAAGTGGAGAGCACCGTGATCGCCCCGTTCAATGCACGCTTCATCGCGTGGTCGACGATGGCATTGTTGCTCGCACGACCTGCGGGTGGGATGAGATCGAATGCCGCTGCCGACGCGGGCGGAATCGTGAATGTCTGAACTCCATAGGTGATGTTGCGTGGGTTGCCGTGGTCGTACACCCGGTCCCAGATGCCGGCGATGGGGTGCAAGGCGACCGGGTCGTTGATGCTGGCATTCACGTAGAAGATGCGCACCCGCTCGCCTGGGCTCGCCAGGAGCGTCTTGCTGGCACTCGAATCGTGAACCGGGTCGTAATGGAACATCCTGCCGTTGACGAGTGCACCGCTCCACTGCTGGCCGTCGCGGCGAGCATCCGCCGACGCACTCTCGGCGAACAGATCACCCTGCACCAGGACATACTCGCGGTCGGGCCTCGGGTACGCCTCGGTATAGCCGTCCTTCGGGTCGACTATGATCACGCCGTACATCCCTTTTGAGATGTGCTCGGCCATGGAACTCGCGCCGCAGTGGTAGATGAACACACCGGGGTATCGCGCTTCGAACTCGAAGTACTTCCTCTCTCCGGGCTTGATCTCCGCGAACTCGTCGAGCACGTCGACGATGGCGGCATGAAAATCCATTGAATGACTGTTCTTGTTGTCCTTGTCGTTGGTCAAGGAGAACTGCACGACATCGCCCTGCTTCACACGCACCAGAGGACCGGGCACCGTCCCGTCGTAGGCCCACATGAGCTGCTTCGTTCCCTTGTTGTCGACGGCGATCTCGATCTCCTTCACGGTCATCTGGATCTTCACCGTCTCGCTGGCGGCATTCGTGGCGAATGCTGCAAACGACAACGTACACAGGAACAACAAAGGGTGTCGGATCGATATATTCATCGGTGGTTCCTTTCTGCGGATGGCGGCGCCGGGGTCGACGTAGGCCCGGCAACGATGTGACAGGTGATGGCGGATTCAGCGGCCCATGGGGATTTCGTCGCCTTGAAAGCCGGGATGATCGAACAGTCCCGTGCCCTTCTTCATGCTCTCGCTGAAATAGAAGTCGGGGTCGTAGTCCTTGTTCTTCCAGATATACCAGTCAGGCTTTTCCACGCCCTCGTACTCCACCACCATGACCGCCCCACCGGGGGCCTTGCCGGCGTTGCTGACGTGGTGCTCGATGTGGTCGTGATTTATCCAGAACCCCGGATTGTCCATGCGGACGATGGCGTCATAGCGCGCGCCCTGAGGGACGTACAGGACGTCGGCATAATACGGCTCGGGTAGAGGCAGACCGTCCTTGTGCGTGACCAGGATGTCGTGGCCATGCAGATGGAACGCGACGTCCGAGCTCGCGCCGAACAGGCGCAAGCGCAGCACATCGCCTTCCTTGACGCGCAGCGGCTGGGTGAGCGGGAACGCCTTGCCGTTGATCGAGTAATAGTCGATCTCCTCGTTGGGGTGCCCGCCGACGCCGAACCGGTCCGCGGCTTCGGAGCTCCACCCCGAGAACATCAGCAGCGCCTCCTTGGTGACCGCCTTCTCGATCGGCAGTGGCTCCCGTGGATCGACGATCAGCGGCCCCCACATGCCGC
>JAGRHX010000387.1 GCA_020444775.1 Gammaproteobacteria bacterium | reverse complement strand
TCACTAGACATTGGATCACCTCCTTTTCACGTCATGGGCCTGGGGTGCAATGTACACGCAGGTTGGCCTGCACGTCACCATCCGTGGCCGTGCGGGTTGCCGAAAGCGATGTACATGTTGACCCGATCCCCGATTGCGACCCGCATTCCGAGCCGTATCGCGTCCCGAATTCCGACCAGGATCCCGAACTCGATCCCGAGCGTTGAAGGCGGTGGGCGTCTGTAGCGCTGCGCCGCCGCGGCGTGCAACGAGGATGAACACGCCCTAGTATCGGCTGGTGGCCACTGGCCGCCGTGGTTTCCGGCCGGGATCGGGTGTTTCCAGCGGCACCTGGTCTACGTCCATCCTTCTTCAACGCAGAGTGGAGCGTGCATGCCCAGCAAACAACGACCCAGATATCGTCTCGAGCCGGAGTACGACCCGGACGCCGTAAAGGGAATCGCCGATTGCGTGCGCAGCGTGCTCGGGCATCTGGGCGAGGATCCCGCTCGGGAGGGACTGGAGAAGACGCCCGAACGGGTGGCTCGTGCCCAGCTGTTCTTCACGCAGGGTTATGACAGCGATCCGAGGGAGATCCTGCTCAACGCGCTGTTCAAGGAGGACGGGGACGAGATGATCCTGGTCCGCAACATCGAGATCTACTCCTTGTGCGAACATCACATGGTGCCGTTCTTCGGCACCGCCCATGTCGCCTACATCCCGAACGGGCGGATTGTCGGCCTGTCGAAAATCGCCCGGGTCGTAGACGTGTTCGCTCGCCGCCTGCAGGTGCAGGAACGGCTCACAAGGCAGATTCGTGATGCCATCCAGCAGGTCCTGGAGCCGTTGGGTGTGGCCGTGGTCATCGAGGCAAAGCATCTGTGCATGGTGATGCGCGGCGTCGAGAAGCAGCATTCCTCGACCACCACCAGCGCCATGTCGGGCGTGTTCCTGGACAACCACCGCACGCGTGCGGAGTTCATGCGGCTGATCTCCAGACCGGATTGAGCGTCCCGAGGTCACAGGGCCGGCATCACCGTGAATTCGTCCAGCATGTCCGAATCCGAAAGAGAAGATGAACGCGCCGAAAGCCGGAACGGTGCCGATGCCAGGGGCTTGCCGGGCGCGGCGCCCTTGAAAGGACCGGTGCAGCGCGAGAGCGTGGATGTGGTGGTGGTCGGCTCCGGCGCCGCCGGTCTTAGCGCCGCCCTGGCCGCGCGCTCGCAGGGCGCCGAGGTGCTGGTGGTCGAGAAGGCCCCGGTTCTGGGTGGCACCACGGCCATGTCCGGGGGCTGTATCTGGATACCCTGTAACCACCACATGGCCGAGCTCGGCGCCAGCGATACGGCGGAGGATGCGCTTACCTACATCCGTGCCGTGTCACCGGAAGGCTGGCACAACGTCGAGGATCCACTGTGGGTCGCGTTCGTCGAGCAGGCGCCGCGGATGCTGCGATTCCTGGAGCAGATCAGTCCGCTGCGATTCAAGCCCAATCGAGAGCCGGATCCGTATGCCGACGCCCCCGGGGCGCGAGCTGTCGGGCGCAACGTCGTGGCAAGGCCCTTGTCGGCGCGTTTGCTCGGTGCCTGGAAGTCACGACTACGGCCTTCGAGCCGGCCGCTGCGACTGAGCTATGAGGAGATCGTCGACACCTGCCTGTATGCCAATCCACGCCGCTTCGCCTGGCGCTACGCGCCGCGTCTGGCCTGGCGGCAGCTCACCGATACCCGAACCAACGGCAACGCGCTGGTCATCGGCCTGCTCAAGGGCGCTCTCGATATGGGCTGTCGGATCTGGACGGATGCACCGGCACGTGCCCTGTTGCGCAGTGATCGCCGGGTCAGCGCGGTGGTGGTCGAGCGTGACGGCAAGCCGGTGGAGATCGCGGTGCGACGCGGCGTGGTGTTGGCGTCCGGCGGTTTCGAATGGAATCCGCAGATGATGGCGCAGCATTTCCCCGGACCGGTGGAGTGGACCGCGAGTCCGTCCACCAACAGCGGTGACGGCCAGCGCATGGCAGCCGCGGTCGGCGCGCGGCTCGATCGCATGGACCAGGCGCTGATCATGGGCACCACCCCGGCCTGGTACGAGGGGCGCCTGCAAGGGGTGCCCGCGGCCGATTACTTCCTGCCGCACAGCATGATCGTGAACCGCCACGGCCGTCGCTTCGTCAACGAGAAGCAGATGAACATCGGTCTGGCCTTTGCCGAGCGGGATGCGCAGACCGGGGAGCTGCTCAACCTGCCGGCCTGGCGTATCTACGATGCGCAGTTCGCCCGGCGCTATCCGCATGCCCTGCCGGGCAGCGCGATACCCGGGGTGCGATTCGTGGACCCGACGCTGGCCGGGCTCGCCGCGCAGATCGGTGTAGCCCCGCAAGCTCTGGAGCAGACCGCGGCGCGCTTCAGCGAGTTCGCCCGGCGTGGGCAGGATCCGGACTTCGGACGAGGTGAGTCGTTGTGGGACCGGGTGCGTGGCGGCGACCCGGCGCACCTTCCGAATCCGACCCTGGGCAGCATCGAGCAGCCGCCGTTCTATGCCATGCCCTTCAAGGCCAGCTTCCTGGGCACCAAGGGTGGTCCGCGCACCGACCAGCGCGGGCGCGTGCTGCACGAGGACGGCGAGATCATTCCCGGGCTGTACGCGGCCGGCAACGTGATGGCCAACGCTTTCGGCTCCAAGGGTGTCGGCGCGGGGACCACCCTCGGGCCCTGTCTGACCTGGGGCTATATCTGCGGTCTCGCGGTGACGAGTGATTGAGTAGAGGAACCCCTGCAGTGCGTCACGAGGCGCCCGTTCAGAGCGGCGTGGCAGGCTCGCGCCGCGGGTCAGCGGGTTCGACCACGAGTCGATACGGCGGCAACGAAGCGAGCAGGGTGCGTCCGTAGCGACGGCTCACGATACGCCGATCGAGCAGGGTGATCCGACCATGGTCGCCCTCGTGTCGGATCAGTCGACCACAGGCCTGCACCAGGCGCAGCGCCGCGTCCGGCACGGCTATCTCGTAGAAGGCATTGCCGCCGCGTGCTTCGACCCACTCGGCCATCGCCTGGTCCAGGGGCGCGTCAGGGGCCGCGAACGGCAGCTTGACGATGATCACGTGACGGCAGTAGTCATCGGGAAGGTCAAGGCCCTCGGCAAAGCTGGCGACGCCGGCCAGATACGAGGTCAGACCCTGATCGATACGGGCGTGGTGGGCGTCGAGCAGGGCCTGCTTGGATTGTTCCCCCTGAACGTGCAGGGCCGGGCGCAGGTCGTCCGGCAGACGGGCAATGATCGCGTTCAGCTGTCGCCACGAGGAGAACAGCAGCAGGGCGCTTACGGCACTGCCGAGCAACTCCGGTAGCCGCTGCGCGACCTCCTGATCGTGCTGCTGCGTGGCGGAAGGCTCGTGGCGCATCGCCGGTATGTGCAAGGTGGCGATGCTGGGATAGTCGAACGGGCTCGGAATGCGCAGGGTGGTGGTGGCCGCGGGCAGCCCGGCGCGTTGCAGGAATCGATCGAAGCGACCGCCGGCGGTAAGCGTTGCCGAGGTGCAGATCGCAGCGTGACAACTGGACCACAGTACCCGCTCGAGGATCCCACCCGCTTCCATCGGCGTCGACACCAGCTCGCTGTCGAAGGCGGTGCGATTGACCCAGCGCGCGTGCGGCGCATCGGTCTGGTCGCCCAGGGCGTAGTCGTGCAGTAACGCCACGCTGTTCGCGGCGCGTGACTGCAGCGCGCCGATCGTCCCCAGCCAGGACGAGGTGTCCGCCGAGGCCCCCGCCACCAGCGGGCCCTGGTCCTGATCCGGGTCGTTCTCGTCGACCCGCTCGGCGAGCTGCTCGTGCAGCGCACTCAGGCCGTCGGCAAGCGCAGTGAGCGGTGGTACCGCCTGGGCCGCCAGCGCGGCAATCGGCTCGGGAACCACGCCGAGCGCGAATCGGTGGGTAGCCGACTCCGGGTCGCGTGAGCCATGACCGTCGCTCGAAAATGGCAGCTGCTGAAGGACCGTGTGCAGCTGCCGAAGGCATTGCAGCGCGTTGTCCGCATCGCGCTGCAGCCCGTCGCGCAAGGACGCGAAGCGAGGCATGGGCGCGGCCTCGGCCTGAAGTGCGGTGTGCAGCTCGGCGAGCAACGGGTCGAGGCGTTCCAGCCACTGCACGGTAGCGTTCAGCCTGCCGCGCAGGGAGAAGTGGCTCTGGGTCTTCTCCGGCAGATGATGGGCTTCGTCGATGA
>JAGRHX010000386.1 GCA_020444775.1 Gammaproteobacteria bacterium | reverse complement strand
AGGATCGCCGATTGCGGCGGATTGAGTATCGGCGTCGAAAGCATCGAGCCGAACACACCGCCGTTGGAGATCGTGAATGTGCCGCCGGTCATGTCCTCCAGGCTCAGCGTGCCGTCGCGCGCCTTCTCGCCGTACTCATTGATGCGGGCCTCGATCTCGGCATAGGAGAGCCGGTCCACGTCACGCACGATCGGCACCACCAGACCCCGTGGGGAGCCGACCGCGACACCGATGTCATAGTAGTCGTGGTAGACGATGTCCTTGCCATCGATGTAGGCATTCACCGCCGGGAATCGCTTCAGCGCCACGACCGCGGCCTTGGCGAAGAAGGACATGAAGCCGAGCCGGGTGCCGTGGGTCTTCTCGAACTGGTCGCGGTAACGCGAGCGCAGCGACATCACCGGCTGCATGTTGACTTCGTTGAAGGTGGTGAGGATCGCCGCGGTCTGCTGTGCCTCCACCAGTCGCTCGGCGATACGCGCGCGAAGCCGGGTCATCGGCACCCGTCGTTCGCCGCGGCTGCCGGACGCGGCCTGCGGCGCGCTCTCACGGGTCGCCGGCGCTGGCTTCTCTCGGGGGGCCTCGGCGGTCGTCGCCGGCTTGTCGATGGCCGCCTGCACGTCGGCCTTGCCGATACGTCCGTCCTTGCCGCTGCCCTGCACCGAATCTCGATCGATGCCGTGCTGCTCCATCAGATGGCGGGCTGCCGGGCTGGCCGGCGCGCCGCCGCTGGTGGCCGGGGCCGGCTCGGGCCCAGTCGATTCAGCCGATTCGGCAGACTCCGCCGACTCCGCTGACCCGGTCGAGGACCGGGTCTCGGTCGGTGCAGCCACGCTGGCGGTACCCTCGGTGTCGATGCGTGCCAGCACCTCCTGGCTGAGCGCAGTGTCACCGTTCTGCTTGAGAACCTCGGCGAGCACACCGGAGGCCGGCGCGGGCACCTCCAGAACCACCTTGTCCGTCTCGAGCTCGATGAGGATCTCATCTTTCTCGACATGCTCACCGGGCTGCTTCTTCCACTCGAGCAGGGTCGCGTCGGGGACGGACTCGGCGAGCACGGGCACCTTTACATCAACAGTCACGGGTCTAGTCTCCGTCAGTTCGAACTCGAGCGTGTGCGGTCTGGCTGGCGCGGTCAGGCGGCTGCCCTGGACTGATCCAGACGCAGCGCGGATTCGACCAGGCCGCGCTGCTGCTCCAGATGCACGTTCAGGTAGCCCACCGCCGGCGAGGCGCTGTAGTCACGGCCGGCATAGACCAGCTTGAGCCGGTCACCGACGCAGCCCTGCAGGTGTCGTCTCGACAGCATGAAGAACCAGCTGCCCTGGTTGCGCGGCTCTTCCTGGGTCCAGCACACCTCGCGGATGTTTGGATAGCGCCCGAGCAACGCCATGATCTCATCCTCCGGGAAGGGGTAGAGCTGCTCGACCCGGGCGATGGCGACATCGGCGATCCCGGTCTCGCGGCGCTTCTCGAGCAGGTCGAAGTAAACCTTACCGGCGCACAGCACCAGTCGTGTGACCTGATTCGGATCGATGTCGTCGACCTCGTCGATGACCAGCTGGAAGCGGCCGTCGGCCAGATCCATCCGGTCGGACACCGACAAGCGGTGCCGTAGCAGGCTCTTCGGCGTCATGACGATGAGTGGCTTGCGGCAGGCCCTGCGCATCTGCCGCTGCAGCATGTGGAACATCTGCGCCGGTGTGCTCGGCACGCAGACCTGCATGTTCTCCTCGGCGCAGATCTGCAAGAAACGCTCCAGCCGCGCCGAGGAGTGCTC
>JAGRHX010000385.1 GCA_020444775.1 Gammaproteobacteria bacterium | reverse complement strand
GGACTGGGCAGGGGACACGCGTCGTGACTCAGCCGGCCGTCCATCGATGGACGAGCATCCCAACCAGCATCGCGGCACAGAACAAGAAGACCTCCGTGACGCCGCTGGCGAGCGCGGAGATGGCCGGGCCCGGACAGAACCCCGTCAGGCCCCAGCCCACGCCGAACAACAGCGCGCCGCTCACCAGACGCCAGTCGATGTCGGAGCGGGTCGGGAACTGCAAGGGATCACCCAGCAGCGCCGTGCTGCGACCGCGCATGAGGGCGAAAGCCGGCACCGACACGCTGAGCGCACCGACCATCACCAGCGCGAGGGTCGGGTCCCAGCTGCCGAGGAAGTGGAAGAAGCCCAGCACCTTGGCCGGGTCCATCATACCGGACAGTGACATGCCCATGCCCATCAGCAGACCGGCAACCAGGGTGGTGAGATGCTTGATCATGCGGTGTGCCATCCGAGTGCCTGGGCCAGCAGCGCGACGAGTATCGCGGTACCGAAGAACACCGCGGTCGCGACCAGGGAGCGCCGCGAACCACGCGCCAGCCCGCAGACGCCGTGACCGCTGGTGCAGCCATTGCCGAGCCGGGTTCCGTAGCCGACCAGCAGTCCGCCCACGATCAACAAGATGCTGCCGTGTGGCGCGCTGATGGTCGGTGCCCGACCGCTCAGCAGCCACAGCAGCCATGGGCCAAGGAGCAGACCGAGCAGGAAGACCAGCCGCCAGGCCATGTCCCTGGCGCTCGCGCCGAGCAGACCGCCGAGAATCCCGCTGATGCCCGCGATACGACCGTTGCTGATGGCCAGCACGGCGGCGCCGAGGCCAATCAGCAGGCCGCCGGCGAAGCCGCTGACCGGGGTGAAGTTCTGCATGACAATCGATCCTCTTGAAAGACGCCAGTCGATGTGTCGCGGCGCACGCTCCGGCCGTGCGCGCGACAGTGCGTAATCTCTGTGTTCTGCTTGCGGATATCCATGACCGATGGCAAGGCCGATGAAGACGCATCCCGACGACTACCGGATCCGACCCATGCGTGGCGATGAGCGGGATGCGCTGCGCCGGGTGTTCGAAAGGGCGGTGCTGGAGCTCGGGTCCGTGGCCTACACGCCCGAGCAGCTGCGGGCCTGGGCGTCGGCGGCGAACACGCCACGCTTCGATGCCCTGATCGACGAGGTGCGGACCTTTGTCGCGCATCGGCAGAACGATGCCATCGGCTTTTGCGGCGTCGGCGCGGATGGCCATGTCCGATCCCTGTACGTGGCCCCCGAGCACGCACGACGCGGGGTGGCAGGCGCGCTGCTCACGTTTGCCTTGCACGCCATGCGGGCGAGCAGCGGTGGGCAGTTCCATACCGAGGCGAGCGAGCTCAGCCGACCGGTCTTCGAGCGCGCCGGCTTCGTGGTCACCGAACGCGAGCAGGTCTGGCGCGAGGGCATCGCCCTGACGCGTTACCGGATGTGTCTGGTCCCCGCGTGCTGACAGGCCTCGCGAAACAGACTGCCCCACACGAACGTCCGCGCCGTCGGTCGTTCGCGGCTTGTCGTGACCCGCGGCTGTGGTCATGATCCGCATCGAGGCGCCCGCCGTGCAGCGGCCCCGCGAGGATCGACCCGTGAGGTCGATCCAGCGGTCTGAGCACGCGGGCGCAGAGCCGGCCAGTCCTACCCCAATCTCACCGTCGAGGCCCAACCAACATGATTCACGTCATCGCCGTCATCACCACCAAACCGGGCAAGCGTGCCGAGGTCCTCGCCGCATTCAATGCGAACGTGCCGGCGGTACATGCCGAGCAGGGCTGCATCGAATACGGCGCCGCGGTCGACGCCGAGGGCGTCGGTTCGTTCCAGGCGCAGTTCGGAGAGAACACCTTCGTGGTGGTCGAGAAGTGGGAGAGCCTGGACGCCCTGAAGGCGCACGCGGCCTCACCGCACATGGCCGCGTACGGCGCCAAGGTCAAGGACCTGCTCGAGAGCCGGACCATCCACGTCCTGTCACCGGCCTGAGCGCCGGGGCCGCCATCGGCGGGAGCCGTGTCGGGGCATTCAGTCTACGGCGGCTGTGATGTGCTCGCGTACATAGCGCTGGTAGGCCTGCACCAGGCGGGTCACCAGCGGTCCGGGGCGGCCGTCGCCGATCGGTAGCTCATCGATCTGCACGACCGGCACGATGCCCTTGGACGAGGCGCTGATGGCGGCCTCCTCGAGCGTGGCGAGCTCTGAAAGACGCACCGCCTCCAGGGTCTGAGTGATCCCCGACTGCCGCGCCAGCTCCAGCAGTATGCTCTGGGTGATGCCCTGCAGGGTGCCGTCTGGCGGGCTCAGCAGGGTCTGGGCACGCACCGCGTAGAAATTGCTGCGCAACCCCTCGAGCAGACGATCCTGCGGATCCAGCATGATGATCTCGTGCACCTCGGGACCGGTCATCGCGCCGCCACCCTGGTCGTCGAGGGACTTCAGGCGCTGCTCCAGCGCCGCGCGGCGGGCAACGAAGGCCGCGCTCTTGGTCAGCGGATCATCGCGTGTCAGCTCGCGGGTCGTTCGCACCCGCACGCCTTCGGTGTACAGGCGCTCGGACGGTGGCTCGAACGGAGCGAGCGCGATGAGCATCTGCGTGCCAGCCCCGTCGTCCAGCGGTCTGCCGATCACGTCGATACGCACCTGATGCTCGATCCCCGAGGCCTGCGTGCACACGGCGTGCAACGCCGCGCGCAAGGCCTGCTCGTCCAGGGCGTCGGCCAGACCAGCTCGCTGCGCCGACTGGCGCAGCCGTGTGAGGTGCCGGTCCAGGTGCAGGAACCGGTTGTGCTCGAAGGTCCTGAAGGCGGTATAGACGCCAGGCGCGAAGCCGTCGAGCAGCTCATTCAGGGTGCGCACGCCGGCCGGCACCGGCATCGGGTCAGGAGGGGCATGCCGGCCGACCGCGAACAAGCCGAGTCGGGTGGACGTATCGTCGCTGCTGCTCACGCCTTGGACCTTGTGCATGGCTGGAGACGGTAGCTCGTGCCCGAAGCGATCGGGCCGATCCCTGTATAAGCTAGCATGCTTCGGGCCGGGCTCGGGCGGAGCCGGATCATCGACCCGGGCCGCCGAGGTGGATCCCATCTGGTACCTCTGCGCGGAGGTACTTGCCGAAACTCCCAGCGCAGGACACCAGACGATGCGTGATTCGGATCACATCCATCCCGACTTCAAGCCGCTGCCCTACTGGTGGGAGGCAGCGCCGCCCGATGCCGCCGGTGATCTGTCGCCGCCGGATCAGGTCGACGTGGCGATCGTCGGCGGTGGTTACACCGGTCTCAACGCGGCCCTCGAGCTGGCACGAGGCGGTCGTTCGGTGGTGGTCTGCGAGGCCGGGCTGTTCGGTGACGGTGCCAGCAGCCGCAATGGCGGCGGTGTGAGCGCCGGCATCAACCTGGGCAAGGGCATGTCCGGTGGTCCGGGTGAGCAGTCGAATCGGGCCGAAGGACGTAGCCTGCTCGAGCGATTGATGGGCGAGAGCCGACAAGCCTTCGACCTGGTCGGCGATCTGGTCGAGCGCGAGGCCATCGACTGTCACTATCAGCAGACCGGGCGTATGGTCGGGGCCATCACGCCGGCGCACTTCGAGAAGTTCAGGGCGCGAGCCGAAACCATCAACAGGCTGACCGACGCCGGTGCCAGCGTGCTGCCCCGTGAGCGTCTGCGCGAGGAGATGGACAGCGACTTCTATCACGGTGGCCTCGTCATCGAGCGGGCCGCCAGGCTGCATCCGGCGTTGTATCTGCGCGGGTTGCGCGAGGCCGCGGCCCGGGCCGGGGCGCTGTTGTGCGCGAACACCCGGGTCGAAGCGGTGCACGGACAACCCGGCAGCTTCGAGGTGCTGACCGGCAAGGGCCAGGTACGCATCGCCGAGGTGGTGATCGGCACCAATGGCTATACCGGACCTTTGACACCGGGCTTGCAGCGCGGCGTGGTGCCGGCGGCCAGTCATATCATCGCCACCGAGCCGTTGCCGCCGGCGCTGGTCAGCTCATTGATTCCCAAGGCTCGCACCCTGTCCGAGACGCCACGCATCCTGCACTACTACCGACAGTCACCCGATGGTCGGAGACTGGTCTTCGGTGGCCGTGCGCGCTTCACCGATGTCGATGCGCGAACCCGCGCACGCTTGCTGCGCAAGGCCATGCTGGCGCGTTTCCCGCAGCTGGCCGACGCCCGGATCACGCATTCGTGGACCGGGCTGGTCGCCTTCACCCAAGATGCGCTGCCACACATCGGCATGCATCAGGGCATGCACTATGCGCTGGGTTGCAACGGCAGTGGCGTGGCGATGATGAGCTATCTGGGCAACCTGATCGGGCGACGCATACTACGCAGCAATGACGTGCACAGTGCCTATCTGGATCTGCCGTTGCCCGACGTGCCGGTGCCCGGCTACCGTGGTAAGCCCTGGTTCCTGCCCCTGGTCGGCGGCTGGTACCGATTCCTGGATCGTGTCGACCGGCTACGGGGGGAGATGAGGCGAACATGAACATCGGTATGTACGTGCGGGTCATGGGCCCGCAATCATCACCACAGATGCTGACCGAATGCGCGCGCATCACCGAGGCGGCGGGGCTGGACGAGATCTGGGTGGCCGACCACATCGCGATCCCGCCGGATGACGCTGAGGGTTCGGACGGTCGCTATCTGGATCCGCTGGCGACGCTCGCCTATCTGTCGGCGGTCACCCAGCGGGTGCGTCTGGGCGTCGGTGTGCTGGTGCTGCCCTACCGACCAATGCTGCCGACCGCCAAATGGGTGGCGACCGTGCAGGAGCTGTCCGGCGGGCGTCTGGAGCTGGGCGTGGGCGTCGGCTGGATGGCCGCCGAGTTCAGGGCGCTCGGCGTCGATCGCACGCAGCGTGGTCGGATCACGGACCGGACCCTGGCGTTCCTGCACCGCTGCTTCGACAGCGACGAGGTGGTGCTGAACGGCCAGCGCTTCCTGTTCCGGCCCCGGCCGCCGCGGCCTCCCATCGTGGTCGGCGGCGCGCCCGAGCATGCCTTCGAACGCGTGCTTCGATACGGTGATGCCTGGATGCCGACCCGAATGCCGGCCGCAACGCTGGCCCCAGCGATCGCCGATCTGAACGCACGGATGGCGGCGGCCGGACGTCCGCCGGCCAGGGTGGTGACGCTGTCGCGTCTGTCGGTGCACGACCCCGTCGCGCTCGATGACGAGCTGGCCGAGCTGCGCTCGATCGGGGTGTCCGGCGTGGTGGTGAACTGGCGCTATCAGTCGGTGAGCGAGTTCGCTCGGGTTGCCGAGACCCTCGGTGCCAGGACCGCTGCGAGGACTGGCGACTGAGCCCGGTCGGGCGTGGCGCCGGGCCGGCCATACGGCCCGGCGCCAGGCGTGGG
>JAGRHX010000384.1 GCA_020444775.1 Gammaproteobacteria bacterium | reverse complement strand
CGGACATCGACCCGGACATCGACCCTGGACGCCGGCCCTGGGCCGACGACTCATCGCCAACCCTGGCCGACCACCACGAACGGCGCCCAGTACATCGGATGGGCCATGTGAGGTCCGATGGACGGCGATCCGGTCTGGTCGAGCAGGGCCTGCATGGCGCGCCGCAGGGCCTCAGCCCGGCTCAGCTCGGGATGGGTTCTGGCGATCGTGAACAAGCGGGTGGTGAGGGCGGCGGCGGCGCTCGATTCCACCGGCCAGTGGGAGACCAGCAGGGCCCGGGTCCCGGCGTAGAAGAAGGCGCGCGTCAGACCCGAAAGACCCTCAGCGCCAGGTCGCTCGCCGGCCGCCGTATTACAGGCGGACAGCACCACCCAGTCCGCGTCCAGCCGGATGTCACGTGCGATCTCGCTGGCGCTCAGCAGGCCGTCGTCGGCCGCGCTCGCCCGCAACGGTGGTGTCAGCACCAGAGCCGGCTCGTGCAGGCCGCCGAGCTCGCCGCTGACCAGCGCATGGGTGGCGAACATCACGACCCGTGCCTGGTCGAGCGCCGCGGCACGGACCGCGGGCTCGGTGGCGTCGGAGGCCAACAGCAATTGCGCGTCACCCTCGGTCAGTATCCCGGCAATCGTTCTCAGCTCGGTCTCGGTCTGCGGCAGCTCGGGCAGCTCGCGCAGCAGGTCCAGTCCGACCACGGGCTGCGTCGCGATGGCCCGCGAGTCGGTGATGTTCACGCCGGGTGGCTCCTCGGCTGGCGTTGGATCCGTTGCTGACAAGCGCGGATTGCCGATACCGATGAAGCTACGGGTGGCATGCCCGGGCACGACCTGCGCACGGAGCGCGCGAAGAGCGGACACCGAGGGCAGCACGCTGATGGCGTGCGAGCGTCCCAGCCAGCGCAACGCGCTGTAGTCGATGGCGGCCGCCAGTGCACCCGATTGCTCGGGTGGCCGGGTCAACAGCACGTGCAGTGGCAGGCTTTGCAGCGCGCCATCGTTGACCACGATCAGATGCGATACCTGCTCGATCTGCTCGAAGGCCGGTTCGAGCATACGACTGAAGACCTTCCAGGCGAGCGTCGTATCGAACTCGGGAACGCGACCGCCGGCCCTGACCCGGCTCGGGTCCAGGCGGCTGCGTAGCCGCCGCACCGAGGCTGCCAGCTCGGCCTCGCCCATCGACAGCCGATGCCAGCGGGCGCCGTCGCTCGTGACCACCCACAGATAGCTGGCGTCGTTGTCGACCAGCCAGACCAGCAGCGCCTCGTCCTTGCTCAGCAGGCTTCGGGCATCGGTCAACGGCAGCGGTCGCGCGGCGATCATGTCCGCATAGCGCGGATGGTCGTGTCGCAAGCTGCCGTCCAGCGCTTCGAGCTCCGCGTGGGTCCGAACCAGGTCGGCGCGGAGCTTGCGCTCACCCTCGGCGTCACGCTCGCTGGCCGGTCTGGCCGCGACCCGCGCCAGTTTGGTTTCGAGGCGCTGCCAGCGCGTCGTGAGCAGCTGTGTGCGTCGCACCAGCCTGGCAAGTCGGTCGTCACCGGCGGCGAAACGGGTGGCCATGCCAGCCACCGCCAGCGCCGTGCTCGAGGCGTGGGCGCGCTGAGCGGACTCGAAGGCTTCGTCCATCAGCGGAGCGTGCGCGGCGGCGGATCCGGACGTGGATGTGACGGCGTGGGCGATCCGCACGTGGCGCACGAAGGCGAAGCGATCGGCCCGCGCCAGCGCCAGATCGGCACCAGTGAGGGACCTGGCCTGTAACTCCGCTCGAGCCCCGAGTATCCGCGTCGCGCGCCGGATGGTCTCCAGAGCGGCTTCGGTGCGACCCTGCAACAGCTGCAGATCGGCGAGGTTGTTGAGGGTGATCGCGACGTCCCGGTGGCCTTCACCCAGCACCCGCTCACGCAACGACAGGGCCCGTGCATAGTTGCGCATGGCCTGTGTCTGCTCGCCTAGTGCCTGTTGAGCGCCGGCCAGATTGTGCAGCACGGTGCCCAGCAATGGATGATCGGACGGGAGCTTTGCCGGGGAATGACTGTCTGGCCGCACTGGTTCGAGGATGTCCAGTGCCTGCTGATACAGGGCCACGGCCTGTTGTTCACGCCCGGTGCTCGCATGCAGCAGCGCGATGTTGTTCAGGCTGCTGGCGACATCAGGATGAGTGGCGCCGAGCGTTTCACGACGGATGCTCAGCGATCTCTGGTAGTGGGCCAGCGCCAGCGCCGAGCGGTTGCTCGAGGCCTCCAGCGCGGCGAGGCCGTTCAAGGTGGTCGCGACCCGCGGATGCGAAGGCCCCAGGGCGTGCTCGAGGATCTGCAGGGCGCGCAGGTACAAGGGCTCGGCAAGCTCCGGACGTTGTCGGGCCTCGTAGAACGCGGCGAGATTGTGCAGGGCAGTGGCCAGCTCCGGGTGCTGCAGACCATGCACGGCCTCACGTATCTCGATCGAGCGCCGATGCAGCGGCGCGGCCAGATCGAAGCGGCCGCGGGCACCGTGTAGCTCGGCCAGGTTGTTGAGCACGGTGGCGACCTCGGGATGGTCCGCGCCGAGGCTTTGCTCCCAGTTCGCCAGAGCCTTCAAGTACTGCCGCTCCGCCTCGTCCAGACGTCCCTGCTCGTCATTGAGATGCCCCAGATTGTTCAGGCTCTGCGCGACGTCCGGATGGTCATCGCCGAGCACCGTACGGCGGATTTCCAAGGCGCGGCGATGAAGCTGCTCGGCGAGCGCGTAGTCGCCCAGCGTCTGCTCGAGCACGGCGAGATTGTTCAGGCTGTCGGCCAGTAGCGGATGTGACTCACCGAGCGTTGCCGAGTAGATGTCAATCGCGCGCTGGTAGAGCGTTCGCGCTTCCAGGTAGCGTGCCTGAGCGTCGTACAGGCCGGCCAGATTGTTGAGGCTCTGTGCGACGTCGGGATGCGTCGCCCCCAGCTGCTGTTCACGAATCCTGGCGGCGCGTTGCAGGTGCCGCTCGGCTTGCGCGTAGCGACCCAGGTCCTGGAGCACGCTGCCCAGATTGCCGAGCGTGCTTGCCACCAGCAGGTGATCGCTGCCGAGCGCCCGCTCGCGGATGGCCAGGGCGCGAGTCAGCAACGGCTGGGCCGCGGCCGGGTCACCCAGATCGACACGTAGCGCGGCCAGGCCGTTCAGCACCCGTGCGACATCGAGATCCCCGGGCACAGGCCCGGGTAGATGGCCCGGTAGATGCCCGGGTAGAGCCTCGGGGCCCCGAGCGCTCTCGAGGATTGCCAGGGCCCTTTCGTAGAGCGGCAGCGCGGCCGCGTACTGACCGATATCACGATGATGCATGGCCAGGTTGTAAAGGCTGTTGGCGACATCCGGGTGTGTCGCGCCCAGCGCGTGCTCGCGCACCCGCAGCGCTCGTTCCAGCAACGGACCGGCCATCTGGTGGCGGCCCAGCAGAGCGTAGAGGGTGGCAAGATTGCCGAGCGCGGTGGCGACCTCCGGATGCGAGGGACCCAGATCGCGCTCCAGTACGGCGAGCAGCGCTTCACTGTAGTTGGCGGCCTGGGCGTAGTCACCCTGCTGATAGGCTGCCATGGCGGACTGCATCAATCCGTCGGTGTCGGGCCCCGGGTCGGCCCCCGCGATGCCGGACCCACACAGGCACAGGATTGATGTCAACAGGACCAGCGCCCACTGCCGGCGACCTCGGGCTCCGCCTCCGGCTGCTGGGCGTGGCGGATGTGCGCGGCTGCCCGCTCGGTGTGAATGGCGCGAGGTGCTGTGCCCCACGCGTGCTGTATGACGCATACTGCCCGTCTGCTCCCTGGTACCTCTGCCCGAAGAACTGGATGGCTTCAGCCCGAGCCCGAGCGGGATGCCGGCACGGCGCAGCCGTACGCTGCCAGTGCCGGTGTTCAAGGGGCGGACGAGCATCCCCTGAATCGACCGGACGGCGTCATCCTGCAATGCCCTTGGTTCTCGCACTTCGAAGTCACCGGCCGAGCTTTGCCGGCCTGACATGAGCACGCTCAACGATCCGGACGCCGCGGCGCTCGAGCTGTCGCCGCTACGACGCTTGCTGGTGCTGATAACGGTGGTCGTCGCCTCGGCCGCCTATAACGCCGCGACCTTCACCGCGACCGCGATACTGCCGCAGATGCAGGGCTCGATGTCGGCCAGCCAGGACGAGATCTCCTGGACGGTCACCTTCAACATCCTCGCCACGGCGGTGGTGACGCCGATGTCGGGCTGGCTGGTCGCGCGTTTCGGCCGGGCACGGCTGCAGACCTTCAGTCTGGCCGGCTTCACGCTGGCGACGCTGATGTGCGGCTCGGCGCAGTCGCTGCAGAGCCTGGTGTTCTGGCGCGTGGCGCAAGGCGCCTGTGGCGCGCCGCTGCTGCCGCTCGGTCAGACCATCCTGCTCGACATCTTTCCGCGTCGCCAGCACGCCCTGGTCATCTCCATCTTCGGTGTCGCGAACACGGTCGGACCGATCATGGGGCCGACCTTCGCCGGCTTCCTGGCCGAGCACTACAGCTGGCGTTGGGGCTACTGGATGATCGTGCCCTTCGGTGTGCTCGCCGGGCTGTCGGCGCATCTGGTCTTTCCCCGCGAGGCCGCGCGCCATCGGGTGAACCTGGATTGGATCGGCTTTCTCGCCCTGTCGACCGCGATTGCCGCGACCCAGCTGGCGCTGTCCAGAGGCCAGCAGAACGATTGGTTCGAATCCACCGAGATCGTCATCGAGGTCTGCATCGCGGTGCTTGCCCTGTATGTGTTCATCGTCCACAGCCTGACCGCGAAGTCGCCCTACATCAGTCTGCGTCTGTTGCTGGATCGGAACTATCTGATCGGTGTGTTCCTGGTCTGCATCTTCGGCATGTGCAACTTCACGCCCATGGTGCTGTTACCGCCGATGCTGCAGAACCAGCTGGGCTATCCGGATTCCCTGGTCGGCTATGTGGTCAGCTCGCGCGGGCTGGGCGTGATGTCCGGGTTCTTCGCCGCCGCGTTCATCGGCCGTCTGGATGCGCGGGTCGGCATGGTGCTCGGCTTCTCGCTGCAGATTGTCTCCGGCACCTGGCTGACCAGCATCGACTTCAACGTCAGCCTGGCCACCTTGTGCGTGAACGCCTGGCTGCAGGGGCTGGCGGTCGGGCTCATCTGGACGCCGATGGCAACCACCGCGTTCTGGACCCTGGCGCCGGAGCTGCGGGCCGAGGGCGTGGCGGTGTTCCATCTGATGCGCAGCATCGGCACCAGCTTCTTCGTCGCCATCTCGGTCGCCGAGGTGATGCGTACCACCGGCGCCAACTTCAGCCGTATGACCGAGTTCGTCTCACCGTACAATGAGCTGCTACGGATGCCCGGGGTGATCGGTGGCTGGCACTCGGATACGGTGCCCGGGCTGGCGGCCTTGTCGCGCGAGATCACGCGACAGGCGACGATGCTCGGTTACATGAACGCCTTCGGCATGTACACCGTGGTCTCGGTGGTCGCCGTCCCGCTTGTGTTGATGGTGAGTCGGGCCAGGCGGCCATCGGTCGAGGCTTCCTGACGCGCGGCGCCAGGGGATCAGTCGGGGTCATCAATCGCGGGTCCGGCGCGGCCGGCTTGAGGTGCGGCGATCTGGTGTGCGTTCGACATCGGCATCGTTTTGAACGAGTGCAAGAATCGGGAGGGCGGTACATGGGCGAGACGGTGGTCGAGGGGGTGCAGGAGGTCGAGTGGGCGCGCCTGAAGGCGCACGAGCTGCGGGCACTGGCTGAGCGTGACGCGGTAGTGGTGGTTCCAGTAGCGGCAATGGAACAGCATGGTCCGCATCTGCCGGTGCAGGTCGACAGTCGCCTCGCCACCGAAGTCGCGCAGCGCGCGGCACGCAAGGTCCAGACGCGCCGGCCGACGGTGGTGTTGCCGGTCATCTGGTGTGGCCTGTCCGAGCATCACATGCCGTTCGGCGGCACCATCACACTTGATTATCAGACCTTGTTCGGGCTGTTCCGCTGCATCGTCGACAGCGTGCACCGGCATGGCTTCAAGGACGTCCTGATACTCAACGGTCACGGTGGCAACATCCTCGCCAGCCAGATGATCGCCCAGGACCTGAGCATGCAGCTGCCGGTCACGGTGATTGCCGCGACCTACTGGCTGGAGGCGGCGGGGCGGCTGGCACCGTTGCTCGAGGACCAGTCCAACGTGCTGCATGCCGGTGAGGCCGAGACGTCGATGATGATGGCGCTGACGCCGGAGCTGGTCGACGACAGTGACCTGGCGGCGCACGCGGTATCCGCCGACCTGGGCTTCCTCCAGGCTGGAGAGGGCTCGTTCCGATGGCGTGATCTGAGCCATGTCACGCCCAATGGGGTCATCGGCAATCCCGCGCACGCCAGTGCCGACAAGGGCGAGCGGCTCCTCGAGGCGGCCGCGCAGGCGGTTGCCGATTTGATCGGCGATCCAAAGAGCTGGGCCACGGCGCGCGATCTGCGTGGCAACGGCACGGCTGGTGTTTCGTTCAGACGCTGACAATCACAGGCCGAGGCGGCGAAGTCGTCGGGTATTGGGGGAGACGGGAATGGGTGAACAGCGCAACGCACATGACGGCCATTGCGCCTGTGGTTTCGTACGCTACCGGATGCATGGCGCACCCCTGTTCGTACATTGTTGTCATTGTCGCTGGTGCCAGCGCGAGAGCGGCAGTGCTTTCGCCTTGAACGCCATGATCGAATCGGATCGGGTCGAGCTGCGCAGCGGTGAGGTGGCACGGGTCGCGTTGCCGTCACATAGCGGCAAGGGCCAGACCGTGCTGCGCTGTCCGCGTTGTCAGGTGGCGCTGTGGAGTCACTATGCTGGCGCGGGCGAGGCGATCAGCTTCGTGCGTGTCGGTACCCTGGAAGCGCCCGATCGTGTGCCCCCGGACATCCACATCTACACCGAGTCCAAGCAACCGTGGGTGGTCCTGCCCGATGGCGTTGCCGCGGTAACGGCATTCTATCGCGCCTCCGAGCACTGGCCGGCGGACAGTCTGAAGCGTCGCGACGCGCTTCGTGCGAAGCAACAGCAACAGCAACAGCAATGACCGGTGTCTGGCTGGCGTCGCGACGCCAGCTCAGGCATCGATGGCATCCCGGTAATCCACCGACCAGACCGGGGTGCGATCGCCGCCGATGTCGACCACGAGCCGGGTTCGGGCCAGTGAGGCGTTGTCCGGCACCAGCGCCATCGCCTCGTCGGTGACGAGAATGGTGCCGGGAGTGCCGACATCCTCCCCCAGCTTGCTGGCCCGGTTCACCGCGGTGCCGAAATAGTCATGATCGTCGGGCAGCAGGCAGTCCCCGTGGTCGATGCCACAGGCGAGTCGGATGTCGAGCTCGTCGGGGGTGAGCAGGTTCTCCGCGTCCATTGCCAGATGTAGCGCGATCGCCGCCTGGATCGCGTGCTGTGGCGCGGGGAAACGGGCAAAGATGTTGTCTGCCTCGAATTTGACGACTTGACCCGCGTAGCTCTGGATGATGGGCGCGGCGCTACGCTGCAGGCGATGGATGAGCGACAGATAGTGGACGATGCCGTGGCTGCGGCTGATGCGTGTGAAGCCGGACATGTCGACCACGAGCACCGATAGCTTCGCACCGAAACGTGCCCAGATGCGGGCCGCGATGGCCTCGCGCTCGCCGCCGCGAGGTTCCTGAGAGTAGCGCATCAACAGCGTGTCGAAGCTGTCGAGGTCATCAGTCGCTTCATGTTCCATCGAACCCATCGTCCACCTCCCACCTTCGATACCCACCTCGCAGACGCCATGCCCGCTCGAAGCGGCCGGCTTGCAGCAGGTCAGACACGGACCCCGACGCAGCGTCGTGCGTAGCCGGTTCAGTGCCGTGACCCGGTGCCGATAACGACCGTGACCTGGTGCACCTTAGTGCTTGGTCGCTGTCGGTTGCTGTGGGGCGTAGCCGGTGCGGCCACTACCACCGTGCGCGTGCTCTGGAAACGGCTTCTGGCAACGGCTTCTGGCAACGGGACACGCGGTGTGTAGCCCGCGCGCTTCGCTGCTTCGGACACTGGTGCGGACCGCGCGCGCCGCGTCGTGACGATCATCCTTGTTTGCCCGATTGACATCCCGCAGGATGCGGCCGCGCGCGCTGTCATCGATGCCGGAGACCGTCCGCACACGTAACA